>NZ_CEXQWX010000025.1:0-51303 GCF_982718395.1 Carboxylicivirga sp. | reverse complement strand
GGCACAGAAGATGGTGGAAAGCGCTAATGGACTGGCTTACACACAAGAACCCATTCGTGAAAATTACCATCCATTAACCAAAGAAGGATTGAATGCCAAACACTTTAGCTGGAGTGCAGCACATATACTAATGCTGTTTTAACGCATCACTCGTCGTCAGACTAATTACATGATATTTAAATATTAGACAATTTATGAGTTGTTAGTTTGTTGAATATTAGAGTCTTGCTTGAAGCATGTTTTCGCATCTTGTGAATCATCTTATGTCTTACGTCTTGCATCTTGATACTACATTTAAACTGACACTAAATACAATAAAGCTCATCAAAATGATACGATTTCTATCAATAATAACCTTGCTTGGCATAACCCAAATTAATTTGGGACAAAAGCTCGAAGATTGGGAAGATTCCAATGTATTTGCCATCAATATGCTGGAACCGCATGCCATCTTTTATGTATTTGATCAGCCAGAGGAGGCAATGAAGAATGACTGGCGACAGTCCGACTGTTATCAGTCACTCAACGGAGCCTGGAAGTTTAACTGGTCAGTGGCCCCACCCAAACGTCCAAAGAATTTCTATCAACCCGATTATGATGTGAGTGGATGGGATGAGATTAAGGTACCATCCAACATTGAACTTCAAGGCTATTCGGCACCGATCTATACCGATGTACCGTACCCTTTCGATCCCAATCCGCCTTTTGTACCCATTGATCACAACCCGATAGGCTCTTATAAAAGGAAGTTTACTGTTCCTGCCAATTGGAAAGGTAAGCAGGTGAACATTCACTTTGGGGCAGTTAATTCGGCCATGTATCTGTGGGTTAATGGGCAGAAAGTAGGTTATGGCGAAGGATCAAAAACACCAATGGAATTTGACATTACCAAATATCTGCAGGAAGGCGAGAATGATCTGGCAGTTGAGTTGTATCGTTTCTGCAGCGGTTCTTACCTCGAAGATCAGGATATGTGGAAGATGAGTGGAATAGAGCGTGATGTCTACCTGGTGGCACGTACGCCCGACCATATACGTGATTTCTTTGTACACGCCTCATTAACTAATAACTACACCGATGGAGTATTAAATGTGGATGTGGAACTCAATCGTAATACAAAAGAAAAGCTAAATGTTGGCATCGAACTGTTTGATGGCAGTGAGGTAATTGCCCGTACCAAACAAATGGCAAATGGAACGCAAAAAGAGCTGAACCTCGCTTTGGAACAGCCTATTACTGATGTAAAGAAATGGACTGCTGAAACTCCCAACCTTTACAATTTACGCATCACCCTTTACGATGCGCAGATGAATGTGTTAGAATCTACTATTCGAAGTATCGGATTCAGAACATCAGAGATTAAAAACCGTCAGTTGCTCATCAATGGACAACCAGTGACCATTCGCGGTGTTAATCGTCACGAACATTCGGCTATTAATGGTAATATCCTGAGCGAGGAAGATATGATCAGGGATATCCGCTTGATGCAGGAGCATAATATCAATGCTGTACGTGCTTCGCATTATCCGAATATGGCACGTTGGTACGAGTTATGCGATCAATACGGGATGTATGTGGTGGATGAAGCCAATATCGAATCGCATGGTATGGGCTATGGCGAAGCGTCGTTGGCTAAAGATACAGCCTGGCTGGCAACACATCTCAATCGCACACAACGCATGTTGGAGCGCACAAAAAATCATCCGAGTATCATCACATGGTCGCTGGGCAATGAAGCGGGTGATGGCATTAACTTCGAAAAGACCTATGAGTGGATTAAGTCAAGGGATACATCGCGTCCGGTGCAATATGAGCAAGCCCGTTCGCGCGATCATACTGATGTTACGGCTCCCATGTATGCCACCATCGATTGGATGCGTGAATATATAGAGAGTGATTATACCAAACCTTATATCTTATGTGAGTATGCCCACGCCATGGGTAATTCGGTTGGTAACCTGCAGGGGTATTGGGACCTGATTGATAGTGAACCAAGTCTTCAGGGTGGTTTTATCTGGGACTGGGCCGATCAGACTTTTACCCGTGAAGATCATGAAGGAAAACCATACTATGCTTACGGTGGTGATCTGGGTTATGTTGGAATCAGCAATGATTCATCATTTTGTGCCAACGGTTTGGTAACCAGCGATCGTAAACACAATCCTCATATTTACGAGGTGAAAAAGGTTTATCAGCCGCTTAAAATATTAGAGGTTGATGCAGCTAAGGGACAGTTTAAATTGTGGAACCGTTTCAACTTTATAGGTACTGACGATTATGATTTAAGTTATTCAATTTCATATTACGATGAAGTGTTACAGGTGAAATCCATTGATATGCCTGATGTGGCGCCGCAGGATACGGTTGCTTTTACGGTTGATTATGGTGAACTGCAACAGCAGGTTGGGGGTGAGTACTTGGTGACATTTGCTATTCGACAAAAGCAAGCAAGCGCCTTGGTAGATAAAGGCCATGAAATGGGGTGGGATCAGTTTGTGATCAGATCATTCGATAAAGCATATGCACCCAACTCCAAATCTGTTTTAAAGGTTAAAGAGACAAGTAATCAGGTGGCTGTGTACAATAAGCAGTTTAAGGCTGTATTCAGCAAACAATCGGGCGAAATGATCAGTTGGATTCTGAATGGTAAAGAGTTACTGGAAATGCCTTTGCAGCCCAACTTCTGGCGGGCACCCACCGAAAATGATCTGGCATGGGGTATGAATATAAAATGCGGATCATGGAAATCAGTTAACTGGAAAGCACTTGATACAAAAATCAATAAACTGACCGACAGAGTTGAGGTGATAATAAAGCAAGCTTTGAGTCAGGATAGTTCATACGTCACAAGCACTTATCAGCTATTCAATAATGGCGACATTAATGTAAAGACAGATTATGATATTGATGAAGCATTGCCGGAATTGCCGCGTGTTGGTTTGACTTTCAGAATATCGGCTGAATACGATAAACTGCAATGGTATGGTCGTGGTCCGCTGGAAAGTTACGTCGATCGTAAATCAGGTATGAAAAAGGGTGTTTACAGTGGTAAAGTGTGGGAGCAGTATTACCCTTATGTGCGTCCGCAGGAAACAGGTCTGAAACAGGATGTCCAATGGTTTGCTTTAACCAATCAAGGGGGAGAAGGCGTATTAATCGTTGCCGATCAGCCTTTGGCGTTTAATGCGCAGCAGTTTGATTTTGCAGATCTGGAGCATCAAGGACAACGGCAGATGGCGCATGGTACCGATATTCAACCCGGCGGGTTTATTACCGTTTGTGTCGACCACAAACATTTAGGTGTTGGTGGTGATACCACTTGGGGATGGCGTGCACAGGCTCATCCGCAATACCGTGTACAGGCTGGTCAGTATTCCTTTAGTTTTCGCCTAAGCCCCTTAAATTCTGAAGATGTGAAGAACAAAATTAATTACACTTATAGCCAATAATGTAAAGCTAGTAGCGTACTAAACAGCTTTTGAGCAAATCAGCTGAAGCTTAGACCTTTTTTACTTCCTTTTTTGTGTCATGACAAAAAAGGAAGTCGGGTTTGGGCGAAGCGCCAAATATGATATAAATACTTGGGACAGGATTTATACAGAGTAATTAATGCCTTAATGGAAGCATAACTTTGTGCCATGTGAATCATCTTGAGTCTTATATCTTAAATCTTGAGTCTTGTTGATGCTTCATTAATTGTGTTGATGAAAACTTAAGCTTTGCTTAATAATATCTTAATAGTCTGATTTTAACTTGATAAAACAAGTTTGTTAGCTATGAAACTGCTTGTACACATATGGTTAGCAAAAGCTGTTGTGTTGGTTTTATTCGTTGCCTGCACAACTGTTCACGATGATTTTGATTCTAAAGATGCCCTGCTTGAACTTTTAACCCGGAACGAATGGCGTCTTGATTTATATAATGAGGCAGACGAAAAGGTATTAGGACCATCAGGATATAATCTATTATTTAAAAAACTATCTGGAGAACTACATATTTCTGATATAAAAACTATTGGAAGATGGTCTCTTTTTTATGCCGATGAGGTGGTTTGGTACGATGATATTGATGGGCCAGCCCCTGATATGTCTGATGAATTGTATTTTGAAGATCTGGAAGAAGAGGAGCTGTTTTTATCGATTTACATTAATCATCCGGCAATTGGCAGGATTAATAATACCTGGGAGGTAGTTGTATTTTCATCATCAAGTATTAAGATGCAATATCGGAATGGAGAATTAATATTGATCCTGAAAGAGGTGTCTAATGATCAGGGAAATAGCCAATAAAAAATGCCAATTGTCTTGATACTTTATTAACGACTAAATTCTAATGACCTATTAATCTTTTAATATTCATGATATGACAAGGATTTAGTAGGAAATGTTAATTCTGATAGTTTGTTTATACCCAATTTTGCAATGTTATTGTGAATACAAACTATTGATATTATGATTGGATATAGACTTCTATTTGTGCTTCTGATTGTTGCAAGTTTTTATTCTTGTAAAACTAATCAAGAAGCGTCAGTAAAATATGTGACTGTTAAGGATGGTCAGTTCTACATTAACAATGAACGCTATACATTTGCCGGAGCCAATTACTGGCAAGGTATGCACCTGGGATCTACCCAATACGGAAACCGTGAGCAACTAAGGCGAGAGCTTGATCAACTTAAAAAGTACGGCATCACAAATCTGCGTATTATGGCCTCTTGCGAAGCTGATTCGACTTCTGAGTATTGTATGCAGCCACCATTGATGAAGGCGCCGGGTATTTATGATGATAACCTTTGGGAAGGACTTGATTTTCTTTTGGATGAAATGGGCAAGCGAGATATGAAAGCTGTTATGGTGTTGAGTAACTTCTGGACCTGGAGTGGAGGATTTTCGCAATACCTTAAATGGGATGGTGCCGGTGATATTCCTTATCCACAAGAGCCGGAATACAGTTGGTGGGATTACGGACAATACACAAAAGCCTTCTTTACCAATGAAACAACAAAAGAGTGGTATCGCAATCATGTTGTTAAAACAGTGAAGCGGGTTAATTCGATCAATGGAAAAGCATATGCAGATGATCCGACCATTATGACTTGGCAGTTAGCCAACGAACCAAGAGGTCTGGACCATAAGCAAGAGTTTGCACATTGGATAAAAGGCACCGCCGAGTTAATTAAAAGTATGGATGCAAATCATTTGGTATCATTGGGCTCTGAGGGTGATACACCTAATCCAGACGAAGGTTTGAAAGCAATTGTTGATAATGCATATGAGGCTATTGATTATATTACTATGCACATCTGGGTTCAGAACTGGAACTGGTATACACCGGGTGGTGGACAAGAAAAATATGATCAGATGATGCAAAGATTCAATAACTATTGGGATACCCATGTTGAGGTTGCTAAAACCCTTAATAAGCCAATTGTGCTGGAAGAATATGGCTTGGCACGTGATGCCTTTAACTATCAACCCGAAGCCTCCATCGAAGAGCGTAATCGTTATTACCAGTATGTCTACAATAAATTTGTGACGAATGTAGAGAAAAAAGGCGCAGTTCAGGGCGTTAATTTCTGGAGTTACTCAGGAGAAGCACGTCCACCACGTCCGGGAGAATATTGGCAAAGTGGAGATGTGTTTGTAGGCGATCCGCCGCACGAAATGCAGGGCTGGTACGGTGTTTATGAAGCTGATACTACTACTTTGAAAATAATTAGTGATGAGATATTAAAGTTGAGACGGTAAGAAGCAGGCTGAATTATAAGGGGTATTTCAACTTTAATTAATACGAGGTTTAGTAGTTACAGTGGAATAGCCCTTAATTAATTTGCTTAGTCTGTTCTTGTAATTATTATACGTTCGGTTGTTATGAGTTAAAATGGATTAAGCCAATCACTTTTGGCTAATCAAAACATAATGTTACGAATGACTCATCGGCCAATTTTGATTGGCATTTGAAGTAATAATTACATAGAACAACTTGCAAATGAATTTCAGGCTGGGGTTTTTCGTTAGTTTTTGACCTCGTGCAAAAAGTAACTCGGGTTTGGACGAAGTGCCAAGAAGTTGTTTTTCTATTTTTTTAAATTATAAGCGGATTGACAATCTTGGTATCAATGTATCGTTACCAATTTCTGTTGTGCCCTGAATTCACTTGGGGTACATCCCTTTTGAGCTTTAAATGCGCGATTAAAATTAGATACATTGCTAAAACCACAATCGTAGCATATTTCTGATATATTCTTTTCCGAGTCAATTAAAAAGCGGGCCGCAATTCCTATGCGCATTTCCGTTAGATATTCAGTAAACGAACGCTGCGTACGTTTTTTAAAGAAATGGCTAAAAGCAGAAGGTGACATATTTACCAGGTTAGCCACATCACCTATTTTAATGGGGTTGTGAATATTCTCTGTCAGGTATTGGTTGACTTGTTTGATGCGGCGGCTTTTAGATGTGTTAAACTGCTTTACATACGAAGCTGATGATAAGGTACTTTTATTTCGGGAAGTCGCCAGGTCGTATAATAAAGACAGCATTTCCAAAACAGAATCGAAACCTTGTTGATGCGACAGATTCATAATGCGTTCTGTTACTTCCTTTGTGGTTTGTTCCGAAAACTTAACACCCATTTTCGATTGCTCCAATAACTCGCGAACCGGTAATGATAGTTTGCGAGAAAGGAACTGTTCACTTGGAAAGGTTGGGTGAAATTGTAACGTAATTACCTGTGCTTCTGTTGATCCGCTTGTCCATGCATGAGGTGTATTAGGCCCGATAAGCACTAAGTCCGGAGAATTAAATTCCATTATGGAGTCGCCAATAATGCGCTTGCCACTGGCATTTAATACCAGGTTTAATTCATACTCCGGATGAAAGTGAACCGGGAAATCAAATTTGGCATTGGGATGATTCATTATAACAAAAAAATCATCTGTTGATAAAGGTGCTATTTCACGTATTATTCGCTGATGCATCAGTATTTGTTATTAGGTTATGCTGCAAATGTAATAAAAGAATTCATAATAGTATTGTTGGTGTGATGGAATGGATTTGATTGTAAGTTACAGTGTTAGAGTGTTGAAAGGGGTATTTGATGTTGTTTTATTGGATTTTGTAATTTAATGAATTCATAAAATCATCATATATTAGCAGCAAATGTAAATTTTGTGCTAAACAGGTCGCATACATTTGTAATGTGAAAAATTATTAAGAAGACTTAGAAACTGTTTAAGTTTTGTTTTTGGATTAAACTTGTACAGTTTCAGGAAAAGTCAGTTAACGCAAAGTTGTTTTTATGAAAACTTTCTATGAAAAAATCAAAGTAGTGACCTTGTCATTGATGCTTTGTATTTTCACTTTGGAGGCCAGTGCCCAACAAGTAAAAATCCAAGGTATTGTAAAAGATCAGTCTGGGATTGCACTACCTGGTATTAATGTCTACGAAAAAGGCACAACCAATGGTACAATAACTGATATGGATGGCCAATATGTCCTGGAAGTTGCATCAAACCAGTCGGTAATTGTGTTTTCATTGATCGGAATGACAACACAGGAACTTGTTGTTGATGGAAGAACAACCATCAATGTGGTAATGGAAGAGGAGATGCAAAATTTAGATGATGTAGTTGTTGTTGGGTACGGTTCTGTGCAGAAAAGTGATTTAACAGGAGCTGTTGGTTCGGTTAAGATAGAAAATCTGCCGATGAAACCAGCCAACTCAGTGGATGGATTATTGCAAGGGCAAAGTGCCGGTGTACAAGTAGTATCGTCATCTGATTCTCCTGGAGCAGGGGCTACCATTCGTATTCGTGGTGGTAGTTCGTATAGATCTGGTAATGAGCCATTGGTAGTAGTTGATGGCTTCCCCATTGGTGATGCCGGAAATATAAGCCAGATTTCACCCAATGATATTGAGTCGATGGAGATTTTGAAGGATGCTTCATCTACAGCTATTTATGGTTCGCGTGGAGCCAACGGCGTTATCATGATTACCACTAAAAAAGGTAAAAAGGGAACAACCGAGATAACTGTTTCGCAACAAAATACTTTTTCAGAATTTACTTCGGAACTAAACCTTTGGCGCGATCCGGTACTAATGGCTGAATTAAGCAACGAAGCTCGCACCAATGGAGGATTTGTTCCTTTATTTATCGGTGCCGAAGATCCGAATGGAGTTTACTATCCATCTGTAAGTGAGTTGAAAGATGGTAGCTGGCCTTACTTCACCAAATGGGATGATGTGGTTTTCCGTAATCCGGTTTCAAACAACACCAATATTGCGGTTCGCAGTCAGAACGAAAAGACACAGTTTAGCTTAAGCTCAACCTATTTCACTGATGAAGGTGTTTATATCGATGATGATTACGAGAAGCTAAATGTGAATTTAAATGTCAACCATAAAGTCTATGACAAGATTTTGGTTGGAACAAATGTAATATTCACTAAAGCAGAGCGAAACAATAATGGTGGTTTAGCTTACTGGCGTAACCCAATTTTCCCGGTTTATAATAACAATGATCCAAGCCAGGGATATTACATGATTGGTACACAGGATTACTCACATCCGATAGCATTAACCGAAAACAGGCTAAGCACATCAGATTTCCTTGATTTTATCGGAACAGGTTTTGTGGAAGCTCAGATTCTGCCTTCTTTAAAATTAAAGTCGCAGGTTAATTACCGTTTTGCCCGTTCAATAGGCGAATATTATAATCCAAAAGTATATACCGAAGATGGAACCTTTAACAATGGTTCGGCAGGCGTTGATAATTCAGAGGTAGGTGATCTGATTACAGAAACATTTTTGACATTTGACAAGAAGCTCAGTGATTTGCACAAGATAAATGCTGTCGGTGGTTTCTCCTATCAATATACGCAGGGTAAATCCTCAAACTTACGAGCCTATGATTTCTTAAATGAGTCGTTGGGAAGTGGCTACTTGGCAGGAGGTAATCCAGAGCAGCAACGCGTTTCCAACGGCATGAGTGAAGAGGTAATGTATTCATGGCTGGGAAGGTTGAACTATGTGTTTAACAACAAGTATATGGCAACATTTACCATGCGTGCCGATGCTTCATCACGATTTGGTGAAGATAATCAGTGGGCGATATTCCCTTCAGGAGCCTTGGGCTGGAAAATGCATCACGAAAACTTTATTAAAAACCTGAATGTATTTGATGAATTAAAACTACGCGGTAGTTATGGTATCTCAGGTAATAAAGAACCAATCGGTTTATACGATATTCACAGTCAATACGGACTGGATCAGTACTTTGTAAATGGTGCGTGGCAAACGGCTATCGGCCCTGGTTACATTAAACGATGGGATAGCCACACAGGTAAGAAACAATGGGGTGGAATTCCGAATCCGGCTTTAAAGTGGGAAACAACAAGCCAGTTGAACATTGGTGTTGACATGGCCTTTCTAAACCGACGCCTGCGTGTCATTGTCGATTATTACAACAAGTATACAAATGACTTATTACGTGAGCGCTGGTTATCACCATCATCGTCATATGACTTAATGTTCGTAAACAGTGGTGAAATCAAGAATGAAGGTGTTGAATTAACAATCGAAAGTGATATTGTACATCGGGGAGACTGGAATATTACCGGAGCTTTAATGTTCTCACGTAACAGAAATGAAGTGGTAAGCCTGGGTGATGAAATCGCATTTGGATTAAGTACCGATCCTAATACAGGTATGCTATACGAATTTAACGGAAGTAATGTGGAAGCATTCCGAGCGGTACCTAATATTTTGGGTATTGGTCAGGCGGTAAATGCCTTCTATGGTCATAAGGTAGATGGTATTATTCAGAGCGAAGAAGAAGGCTTAGCAGCTGGACTGACAGGTAAGTTAGCACAACCGGGCGAGTTTAAATACGTCGATATTAATGAAGACGGTGTTATTGATGACAAAGACCGCACCATCATTGGAGATCCAAATCCTGATTTTATTGCCAGTTTAAATCTTCAGGTGAGTTGGAAAAACATTGATTTAGCAATGTTCTTCAACGGCAGTTTTGGTCAGGATGTTTTGAATACAAAAGCTTTTGATGAACCCAGCAACCTACCCTTAAGATGGACACAAGATAACCTAACAAACGATTATCCAAGCCTGAGAGGTGGACGCAATCTTTATTTCTCCGACTGGTACATTCAGGAAACAAATTACCTGCGTTTGCAAAACGTTTCGTTGAGCTACAACTTTAAAAATATTGGTATCGAGTGGTTCAAAAGAGGACGTGTATTTATGAACGCAACAAACTTATTTACCATTACTGATTTTGAAGGATACGATCCGGAAATTGGCAGCGATGGCATCTATTGGGGTGGATATCCGAAGTTAAGAAAATGGACTTTAGGTGTTGAATTAACGTTCTAATAATCAGATTTAAGATGAAGACATTATATAAATTAGTTTTAGGATTAGCTTTCGCACTTGGTTTGTTTTCTTGCGAGAGTCTGGATGTAAAACCAACCGGTTTTTACTCCGAAGATAATTTCTACAAAACGGTAGAAGATGCTGAAGCTTCATTGCTATATGCTTACGATGCATTAACACTAGTAAGTTATGCACCCGTTACTTATTACCTGTGTGAGTTGGCAACTGACAATTGTGTTGTAAAACCCGATGAAGGTGCTGATGCACAGGAGTTCGTTAATTGGGAAGTAACGTCGCAGAATGAACTGCTAACGCAATACTACCGCTGTGCTTATATTGCTATCAACCGAGCCAATGCAGTGATTGAAAACGTGGAAGGAAGAGGGTTTAATGAAGCTGATGAAAAGCGTTTATTGGGAGAAGCCTACTTCTTACGTGCCTGGAATCACTTTAACATTGTAAGAGCCTTTGGTATTGCACCGCTTCAAAAGTCATTGGTTGATAAAATCGACGAAACAACAGCTAGTTTGCCTGAAAGTCTTCAGGAGTCGTATACTTTTATGATTGATGATGCCCAAAAGGCGATTGATTTTCTTGAAGTGAATCGTGTGACCGGTCGTGCCGATAAGGTGGCTGCACAGGCTTTACTGGCAAAGATTTATTTGTTTGCTGCATCATCCAAAGAGAGTGGCGTACCGAAATACGGCGCCATCACTGAAGATGTTGATGCCTTGTATACCAAAGCTGCTGAATATGCCGAATATGTATTGACGGAGCAAGGGGAATATGCACATGATGCTAATCTTCAGAATATCTATGATGTCAACAGTCCTAATGGACCGGAGCATATCTTTATTATGTCAATGGATCGTTCTGGAACGCAGGAAGGCGATTATTCTAAATTATCAAAGTACTTTATTCCCTGGATTGCAGGAGGTGAAATATTCCTGAAAAACACCGATGACACTTTGATTCCAACCCATGATGGCTGGAGCGTATTTCAAACAACCGGTACTTTAATCAATAATTACGAGGCAACAGATAAACGTCGCACTGAATTATTGGTAAGTGAAATATTCGATGAGGAAGGTAACTCAACCGGAACGGTAGCCAATGGTACCATTCCTTACGAATTCACCCGCAAATATGTCGACCCTGAATATACAGGAGATAAGAGTAGCACGCGCCCATATTTGATTCGTTATTCAGATGTACAGTTAATCTACGCTGAAGCAACAGCTGATGCAAATGGATTAGCTGAATACAACGAAATTCGCCGTCGTGCTGGTGTAAGTGAATTGGCTGACATAGCCGGATTGTCAAAAGAGGAGTTCCGCACCTTGATTATTGAAGAGCGTCAGCGAGAGTTAGCTTTTGAAGGTGATCGTCTTTGGGATTTACGCCGCAAAAATATAGTGCAGGATAAAGTCACAGAAGCAGCCGGTTTAACACCTGAACAACTGGCTTTCTATCCAATTCCTCAGCGCGAAATTGATTTGAATCCAAACATTAATTAATCTATTGCAATGAAGAAGTTATTATATATATCCGTAATTGTACTGACAGCTTTAGTGTCTGCTTGTACAGCCGATCCGTTTAAGGATTTGGAAGGAACCGACTGGCAAAAAGAACGTAACATTACATCGCTCTTAATTGAAGGACAGATGGGAACAGCTGTTATTGAGCGCGAGTTGGATGATGCTACCGTTAAGATCTTTGCACGCATCGAGAATATTGAGGATTTATCAAAGGTTGAGGTAAAAGCTATTGAATTGGCCTATGGTGCTTCATCATCAGTAACCCCTGGTTCTGCACTTGATTTTAGCAATGAGATAGCAAGTATTCCTGTAACATCGGGAGCCGGAGAAACATTAAACTGGCAAGTGTCGCTTCATCCATTTGTATCTGATCTGGAAGGAGCATGGTACATTGGCGAAATGGGTATGTATTGCGATATGTTTACCTGGGAAAGCTGGGGATGGGAAGAATACCTTCAGATTCCGGAATATTTACCAGAGTCATCGCCAGAATTAGATAATGTGATCACTTTTGAAGTGGAAGGCGCTGATGAAAGTGGAAATCCATACGGTCGCTATGTGCATGATGCAGGAAATGATGGCGTATTTGGTGAATTCTCAGACAGCAGTAAGGATTGGGATTACAACCATCGTTATCGTAAAATTCCGATGGGTGAAGGAAGCTGGTTGCGTGACTACGAGCGTAACAAAGTCATCATCACGGATGCCAGCAGCCAGGTGTTTGAGTTAGACCTTGACATATTGACTGAGACGAATGAAGTAGCACTAAACTCCGAAGTTCCTTATCATCCTGAATTATTTGACTGGAACAACACTGACTGGAGCTATGAAAAAGTAGCTCATATGTCGAAAAAAATGTGGTATCGTTTAGCTAAGGAGCGTATTATTCAAACCGGAAATGACATTACGGCAATGACTGTTGCAGGTCAGGTTGGAGACGCAGCAATTAATAATGATGCGAAGGAAGTCACTGTGATCATTGAAAACAATGGCGCTGATATTTCAGCTATTCAATTAACCGGACTGTCAGTTTCATATGCTGCAACGGCTGATAAGTCAGTTGGTGAAATGTTGGATTTCTCAAACAGTAATTCAACACAGATAACCGTCACATCAGAAGCCGGAGAAGCAGTTACATGGACCATTAAGTTACAAATTGACTTAAATGCAGATGATGTATCCATTGCCGGTACATGGACAATTGGTGAGGTTAGCATCTATTGTGACCTCTTTACCTGGGAAAGCTGGGGATGGGATAAGTCTGAAAAGTTGAATAACTACATGCCACAAGTTGAGCCTGAACTGGATAATACCATCACATTTACTTTAGAAGGGGTGAATGAGCACGGCCAGCCATATGGTTATTATGAACACAACGCCGGCACCGACGGTGAATATGGAAACTTCGTTTCTGATGATGCCAGCTGGCCTGAATCTGATTTTAATGCCCGATACAGAAAAGTGCCTACAGGAGCTGGAACATGGCTGTTAGATGGCGAATCAGTTATTATTACCGATAGTAGTTCAACCGACTTTACATTAACGCTTGAAGTTAAGTCAGAAACTGAAATTGCATTAACGACTGAGTTAGAGTACAAGTCTGAACTTTTTGATTGGGATGTGCAAAACTACAGTTATGAAGAAGTAGCACACATGTCTAAAAAGATGTGGTATAACCTTAATAAGCAGTAAAGAAAAAATAACACTTACGTTGGCATAGCGCGAGTGTTATTAAAAAATATTTCACAATGAGAAAAGGACTTTTATTAACAGCAATATTCGCCTTAATACTAACGGTTATAGCCTGTGAGGATGATGATAGTGGTATTCCGGAAAATGTATTAAAGAACCGCGAAATAACAATTACATCAGAGCTGGTTTCGAGCAATTTTGTGGGCAATGGCGCGCAGTGGGGAGGCTATGATATGGTGCCAACCTGGTTGGGTACTCAAACATTAAGTGATGCAGACTGGGCAACGCTTTTTGAGCGTATCGATTATATGCGTCCACCATTCTTACGTATTATGACAACTGCAGAGTGGTCATATGATGATGGTGGTGATTACAATGAAACAAAAAAGACGGTTTCACTTTTTAAGATGTTGGATTATGCTCAGAGCCGCAATATTGAAATTACCTACGGGGAATGGGGGCATCATTACACTGATGGAAATATCAGCAATATCAATATGGAATGGATTGCTAACTCGGTGAAGTTTCTGAATCACCTGGTGAATGAGAAAGGCTATACATGCATAAAAACCATCAATATTATTAACGAACCCAATGGGGACTGGTCTTCGGCGCAGGGAAGTTATGATGTTTATAAAAATGTACAAGAGCTATACATTGCTGAAATGGCCAAGTACGAGTTGTCATCAGTTAAGCTGATGGGACCGGATGTAGCAATCTTTGATAATACAAATGAAACAACCTGGATTACAAAGACAGCTGAAGATTTAGGAGAGCATGTTGGCTTATATGACATACATGTGTACCCAAAACAGCAGATTGTGCGCAATGGCGATTATACATCTATGCTGCAGGCATATCGTGATGCTACCCCGTCCGATAAACGTATTGTACTGGGTGAAGTTGGTTTTAAATACACCGAGGTGGATGCCGATCTGAAAGAACGTAACGAAGCAGCTATTGAAGCTGATCCGTATGCTGGATATGATTCTAATATGATGATTTACGAAGCGTTTTATGGCGTTGATATGGCCGATGCCATTATTCAGTCCATGCGTGCAGGTTTTTCCGGAGCATTGGTATGGGATATGGACGATGCCATGTACAACAGCCCTGATAATGGCGACTATCAGACAGATAAACTAAAGCGTTGGGGCTTTTGGAATATACTGGGGGAAGAACACTGTGGCACACCAGAAGGTGAAGAAATTCGTCCGTTCTTCTATACAGTGTCTCTTTTGTGCCGTTATTTCCCGGCCGGATGTAATATTTACAATATTGAGCTACCTGAAAAGAAAGGCGTTCGTGCCATTATGGCTGAGAAAGATGGCAAATACACCATTGCAGTTGTCAACTCACATTATGTCAGCTATCCAATTGTGCTAAAGGCTGATAATATGGCCAATGCCACACTTGATAAATACAGTTATCAATCAAATGCTGACGGTTCATTTATTGGAACAGTTGATGAAAAAGGATTTGCTACACCTTTAGAAAAAAGTGTGAATCTGGATTTTGCTTCAGGTGTTGAGCTGACGCTTGAAGGAGAGTCATTCATTCTTTACACCAATATGGACTAAGACAAAAGAAGAATTAAACTAAACGATATTTCAGGTATGAGATTAGCAAGTGTATAATGACTTTGAACAAAAAGTCTTATGTCTTGCATCTCACATCTTGATACTAATAAAATAAGTATGAAACTAACAAAGCATCCGAATAACCCTATCTTAAAACCACATCCAACTAATTACTGGGAAAACCTTGTTGTTTGTAATCCTGGTGTTTGGTACGAAAATGGAAAGTTTACCATGCTGTATCGTGCTGCAGGCGATGACGAACAGCATTATATTCGTATGGGTACTGCTGTCAGTAATGATGGAATTAATTTCGACCGTGTGTCAGATGAACCCACTTTTGGACCAAGTGTTGACGGACCCGATCAGGGAGGTGTTGAAGATCCGCGTATCGTTAAATTTGGTGATGAATTCTACGTGACCTATGCCTATCGTCCTCATTTTCCCGGACAATACTGGAAGTTTGCACACGATGTGATTCTTTTACCAGAAACAGGTGCTGACTCGCCGGCTGTCATGAAAGATAATATTGCCAACTCAGGTTTGGCTGTGACCAAAGATTTTAAAAACTGGCGTCGTTTGGGTCGTGTAACAGACACCAACCTGGATGACCGGGATGTGATTCTTTTCCCAGAGAAAATTAATGGTAAATATGCCATGTTACACCGGCCTAAGCAATGGATTGGGGAAGAATATGGTTGTGATAAACCTGCTATCTGGATTCGTTTCTCTGACGATTTAATGGTGTGGAACGAACCAAGCAGCTTGTTAATTGCTGGTATAGATGGTACATGGGAAGAGAAAGTGGGCGGCTCGACACCTCCGCTTAAAACCGATGAAGGATGGTTAATTATTTACCATGGTGTGGAAAATGGTGGAGAAGGTTATTACCGTGTTGGTGTGGCTTTGCTTGATTTAGATGATCCAACAAAAGTTATTGCACGTGCCGAAGACTGGATCATGGAACCGGAGCACGATTATGAGATAGAAGGTTTTTATAAGGGTTGTGTTTTCCCCACTGGAAACGTCATTGTAGACGACACATTATATGTATATTACGGTGGAGCTGACAAATATGTGGGCCTGGCAACCTGTAAAGTGTCAGAAATCCTTGATTTTGTATTAAAAAGATAAGTGCTGTTTATAAGCATATTAAATACTAAATTATTGGCATCAGATCAATGAAAGAACATTTATTTTTAAGATTACCGGTTGTAATTCTTTTGATGTTGTTAACTGTGAATATTCATGGTCAGGATTCAAATTTCCATATCTACCTTTGCTTTGGGCAATCTAATATGGAAGGATCAGCTGCCATTGAAGAGCAGGATAAACAGGAAGTTGATGGATTTGTCATGATGCCGGCAATGGATTGTCCGGATGAAAACAGATTTATGGGCAATTGGTATCCTGCAGTTCCGCCGTTAAGTAGCTGTTGGCATGGTTTGTCCCCGGCTGACTATTTTGGCAGAACGATGGTAGCGATTTTACCTGATTCCATTAAAGTTGGAGTAATCAATGTTGCTGTTGGTGGCTGCGATATTCGATTATTCAATAAAGATCAATATCAGAACTTTGCTAATGCTTTACCAGATAAATGGTTCGTTGATAAGATAAACGCATACAGCGGTAATCCTTATAAGCGCTTTATTGGATTGGCAAAAGAAGCTCAAAAATCAGGTGTAATCAAAGGAATTTTATTGCATCAGGGCGAGGCGAATGAAAGAGATGAAAACTGGCCAAAGTATGTCAAAGATGTGTATGAGAATATGTTGCAGGATCTCGGTTTACATGCCAATGAGGTGCCATTGCTGGCAGGTGAGGTAGTACATGCCGATCAAGGCGGTATGTGTTCGAGTATGAATCATATTATCAATCGGTTACCTTATTTTGTACCTGCTGCACATGTAATTTCTTCAGCAGGATGCGCTGTGCGGGAAGATAATTTGCATTTTAACTCTGAAGGAGTAAGGAAGCTGGGCAGAAGGTATGCCATTGAAATGCTGTCGATTTTAGGATATTAATTTCTATTGACGAAATAAAGAAGAATTATGAGATATTTTATTTTAATAATAATGACACTGATCTTTTCATCATGTCAAAAAGATGATAGCATACGAATCACAATTAATCCGGATGAAGTCATCAGCACCAATTTTATAGGAAATGGAGTGCAGTGGTCTGCTTACCCACATGCTGATACAGAGAATGCCGATTGGGGAAAACTGATGACGGATGAAAAGTGGGAGATGAACTATCAGCGACTGGATTATATGCAACCCAGGTTATTTAGAGTGCTGGATCAGGCTAACTGGCGATATTTGGTAGGTTTCGATAATGATGATATGCCCATTTTAGATTTTACCACACCAGAGGTTAAGGCTTTGGAGAAAATACTGGATTATGCCCAGGCCAACAACATTACTGTTTTATTTGGTGAATGGGGAACGCCTTACAAAGTGCATGATACTCACTTAGGTCATGGTGATAGATTTACCGGAGCTAACGATCCGAAGTGGATTAACAGCATTGTGTCTTACCTCAAATATTTGATTATTGATCGTGGTTATACATGCCTGAAGTACTACAACCTTGTAAATGAACCCAATGGTGATTGGGCTACAACAAATGGCGACTTTGTAGAATGGAGCGAAGGCGTGAAAATGCTTAATGAGGCATTAAAGCAAAATGGTTTGGATAAGTACATCTCTGTAGCAGGTCCCGATGCAGTAACTCGCTATGACAATCCTAACTCACAATACACAGGAGCAGGATGGGTTGAGCAAACAGCAAAACAGTTGGATGATTACGTTGGAATATACGAGGTTCACGATTATACTGCGTATGACTTGGTGCGGAGCGGAGGTTTCAGAACCTGGCACGAAAAAGTAGCAGAATACGCGAGGGAAACAGGTAAGCAAATCATTTTTGGCGAGCTTGGATTTAGCAGGAACGGTCAAGAAAATCAGGAGAAAGCCAAAGCTGATCCTTATGCTTGTGAAGACAGCCAGATGGATGTGTACAATTTTAGCTATGGAATTGATATGGCTGATGCCCTAATTCAAAGCATGAATGCCGGTTATTCCGGTTCAGCAGCCTGGGCCCTTGACGATGCCATGCACACCTGTGGCGATTGGGGCAATAAAAATGAACTGAAACGCTGGGGCATGTGGAACAGTTTGGGAACCGAGTTATGCAACAATCCGGATGATGAGAACATTCGTCCCTGGTATTATTCATGGTCCATCTTATGTCGTTACTTTCCAACCGGGAGTACTATAATTAAAACCACTGAAACTGGTATTGAAGGGTTGCGATTAACAGCTGGCATGTATGAGGATGATGTGACTGTAGCGGTAGTTAATAACTCAAAGGTCGGGCATACTATATCACTTAATGTGCCGGATGACCTTACCTGCAAGAAGTTTGAGTATGTTGATGGTGATAGGAAAGTGGACGAGAAAGGATTTCCGGTTGCTGCAGAAAAAGGAATTAAAGCTAATAACCGATTGGAACTTCATGTTCCTGCGAATAGTTTTATCTTGTTAACATCATTGGATTATTAATTTATAAGACAAAAGTATCAAGACATAAGACAATCTTTATGAGTAACGTTTTAATACGTGATGCTAAGAATAAAGACAGTTTTTAATCAATCTTGTGTCTCAAATCTTACGTCTAATATCTAAATCATGAATATAAGTACGATTGATATCACCATACTAGCCATTTTCATTGTCGGAATAATCTGGTGGGCTTTAAAACACGGTAAAAGCTCTGATTCTACATCCTATTTTCTGGCAGGCAGAAACATGACCTGGCCGGTGGTTGGTTTATCCTTGTTTGCTGCAAGCGTATCCAGCTCCACATTAATGGGGCATTCGGGAGAAGGCTTTATATCCGGGATAGCTGTTTTTAACTACAATTGGATTTCGGTGTTGGTAATGGTGTTTTTTGCATTGTTCTTCCTGCCGTTTTACATCAAGTCCGGCATATTTACTATGCCCGAGTTTTTGGAGAAACGCTTTGACAAACGTTCACGTTATTACTTTTCATTTATCACGATATTTGGTAACGTATTTTTGGATGCAGCAGCTACACTATACACGGGTGCTTTAATTATCAAATTGATTTTCCCGGAAATTGATTTGTTCTGGATAATCGTTATCATGGCTGTGGTAGCTGGTAGTTATACCATCATTGGAGGTTTGTCTTCTGCCATTAATGCCGATATGATTCAGGCTACCATTCTTATCATTGGTTCTGGTGTATTATACTTCTATGCCCTGCACGAAATTGGCGGATGGGAAGAGTTGTATAACCGATTTGGAGAAGGTGTTTGGTTAAAGCTAACGCGTCCGTTGGATGATCCTACTGTACCGTGGTTAGGCATGTGGATTGGGATTCCGATATTAGGTTTTTATTTCTGGGCTAACAACCAGGTAATGGTGCAGCGTGTGCTTTCTGCCAAATCTATCGATCATGGTCGAAAAGGAGTGCTTTTTGTTGGGTTTCTGTACCTTTTTACATTGTTTATCTTTATTCTTCCCGGATTAATTGGAAGAGGTATTAATTTATTTGGTGTTGATAACTTACCAACAGAGCTTATTTCCGGAACAACATTAAAAGCTACTTTTGGGATTAATACAGACCAGGTTTATCCAAGGCTGATTGTGAAGTTGTTACCTGTAGGATTGATCGGATTGATTCTGGCAGCCATGATATCAGCACTGACATCCACCTTAAGTGCAACCTTAAGCTCAGTATCGACTTTGTTTACAATGGATTTTTATCAGCGTTGGGATAAAAATGCTGATAGTAAAAAGCTGGTAAAAGTAGGACGGATTACCTCATTGGTCGTGTTGGTCATTGCCATTTTTTGGGCTCCTTTTATACAAAAGTTTGATTCATTAGTGTCATACTATCAGGAAGTTGTGTCTTACCTTGCTCCACCTATTGTTGGTACCTTCTTTTTAGGTCTTTTCTGGAAACGCTCAAATGAAAAAGGAGCATTGTGGGGATTAATATCTGGTATTTTGGTAGCTGCCATCATTATGGTTTTTAAGTATGCTGTTGGCATCGCTTTGCCTTACCATTTCTTATTGATTGCACCATTTGTAATGTTGTTCAGTATGTTGGTGAATGTGGTGATCAGTTTAATGAGTGCCTTGCCCGATGCTGATAAAGTTGGTCAGAATACCTGGACCGTGAGTTTATGGAGAGAAGAAACGGAAGCACTAAAAGGTGTTGCCTGGTATAAGAATTTCAGAGTATTATCCTTGCTTCTGGTGCTGGCATGCTTTGTTATGTATTTCATTTTTATTTAATTGCCGATATGATTTCAAGAGGACTATCATTCGTTGTTTTATTGATTTTAAGTGTCAACATGGTTGCGCAAGATCCTGATTTTCATATTTACTTGTGTTTTGGTCAGTCCAATATGGAAGGATCGGCCAGGATTGAAGCGCAGGATACGATCGTTGAACCACGCTTCAGGATGATGGCTTCTGTGGATTGTGCAAAATCAAAAAGGGAAGTGGGTGAATGGTATGCTGCAATACCACCTTTGAGTCAATGTTGGGTGGGATTATCACCAGCCGATTACTTTGGTCGTAATATGGTAGCAAACCAGTCAGAAGATATTACTGTTGGTGTTATCTCAGTAGCCATTGGAGGCTGTGATATTCGCTTATTCGATAAAGATATCTACCAGGAATATACCAATACCTATCCGGGAAAATGGTTTCAGGATAAGATCACTGCTTATGGCGGAAATCCTTATCAACGCCTGATTGAATTGGCAAAAAAGGCTCAAGAACAAGGTGTGATTAAGGGCATTTTACTTCATCAGGGCGAAACCAATGAAGGCGATGAGAATTGGCCGCTATATGTCAAAAAGGTTTACAATAACATACTGACTGATTTGGCATTGGAAGCTGAGGAAGTGCTTTTGTTGGCAGGAGAATTGGTGCACCAAGATGTTGGAGGAAAGTGTGCTGCCATGAATCCAATAATCAATCAGTTACCAGCCATAATACCAACGGCTCATGTTATCTCATCAAGTAGTTGCAGCGTAAGTGATGATATGGTTCATTTTGATTCGGAAGGTGTACGCGAACTGGGGCGTCGATATGCCATTAAGATGCTGTCCTTATTAGGTCATGATTTGGATGAGTGATTTATTCATCCGACAAACCATAATCAGAGAGTAACCACTAAGTAATTAACACTAAGAATATAGTCTGCAGGGTATCGTTATATGGCGATGCCCTTTTTCGTTATTAACCCAGATATGTCATTTGAATATGTAATAGATTTTCTAATGGTATTTAAGGGTTTAACTCTTCCAACTTTCAAAAAATCATCAGTAATCAGCATTAAAGGTCAATGGTTAGTGGATTGATTTTTAGATTTTTGAAATACAAAATCAGGAATAATAACTAAATGTCAGATCATGAAGAAAATTACTACTTCTATTTTATTTTTATTCGTTGCGTTAATTGGATTTTCGCAAATAAATGAAACGCAAAACGCATATCAGGTTAGCGAAAGTTCCATTAATGGTACCTGGTACATAACAGAATTAGGTATGTATTGTGATTTGTTTACGTGGGAGACCTGGGGCTGGGATAAATATGAGAAAATAACCAACTATTTACCGGTAGCTACAAAAGAGCTTGATAATGTGATCACTTTTACCGAAGAAGGTGTGAATGGTGATGGAAAAATATACGGTATTTATGAAAACAATGCAGGTGACGATGGTGAATATGCTGGTTTTGAAAATACCGAAAAAGGTTGGGATTTTAATTCCCGTTATCGAAAGATACCAATTGGTACGGGAACCTGGGTGTTAGACGGTGATGTTGTTACAATTACAGTTGGAGGAGTGGACTATCAGCTTACGGTTGAAACAATTGATGATTCAGAAGATTTAGCATTATCCTCTCCGGTTGATTATAAAGCCGAGAATTTTAATTGGGATGAACAGGACTACTTTTATGAAGAAATAGCTCACATGTCAAAGAAGATGTGGTATAATATCACTAAAACCGTAAGTACACCAGAGCCGGCAGCTCCAACAAACCTGCAAATTATCAATGTTAGCAGTGATAGTTTTACACTTACATGGGATAACGATCCAAATGCGACAGATGGTACTAATATTTACATTGTGGATGAGAATGCTGGAAGTGGCGATGTTTGGATAACAACAGTTGGTGTAGGTGAGAACTCTTATACCTATCAGGGAACATATGGCTCTGTAACAATTGAACCAAACAAGACATACATTGCAAAGCTTCAGGCTTTACCTGATAATGATGGCAATGCTTATAGCCAGATAGAAGCCAACACGACCGCAACAGCTTTGACAGATAAGATTGATGAAGAAAGAATTCGCATATATCCAAGTCCGGTTATGAATGAACTGACAATAGATGCCGATAACGCCACAATTGAAAGTGTGACGGTTTATAATAGTATTGGTAACAAAGTTAAGTCAGTTGATATTCCTACACATGGGAACGAATATGTATTACCTGTAGCTGACTTGTCAACAGGTATTTATATTGTTAAAATAAGGTTAGTTGGTGCAGACTCTTTAACTAAGAAGTTTATCAAGCAATAATGACAATGGATGCTATCATTATAATCATGGATGAGCAACTTTTTTAAATAACTCACCAACATACGACCCGATATGGATATGATAACTCTATATCATCATATCGGGTTTTTCTGTACTACAACACAATTATATAATTCATTAACCATGACTTACTTCAAAAGAATCCTGGCGATATCTTATTGCCTGTTTTCAATCTTCATTACCTTAAATGCCCAGAGTTCTTTTAAAACACTGGATTTCCTCAACAGTATCCGCGGCGAGAAACTTCTTGCCGGACAGCATAATGATCAAAAGCCATTTCATAGTACACCTACGGGTGCCAATTACTGGACAGAGGAGGTTTATACTATTACAGGTAAATATCCTGCACTCTATGGCTGCGACTTGCTTTTTCATGGTGATAGAGATATGCGTTGGGCTATTACTTATGAATGTGAAAGCCAATGGAGCAAAGGAGCGGTTATTAACATGATGTGGCATGCCTGCCCACCAACTCAATCAGAGCCCTGCAACTGGGATGGCGGTATAAAAAGCTCTTTAACAACTGCGCAATGGAATGATCTGCTAATGGATGGCAGTTCTTTGAACCAAATATGGAGAAACAGAATAGACAACATTGCTGCACCATACCTTAAATATCTGAAGGATAAAGAAGTTGAGGTGTTATGGCGACCGTTTCACGAACAAAATCAGACAGTATTCTGGTGGAATTCCGGTGGTGCAGATAAAACTGTTGCTCTGTGGCAATTAACCCACGACTATATGACAAAGGAGTTAGGATTGACAAATCTTATATGGAGCTGGGATGTGCAGGACATTGATGCCAATTATGCACAGTATAATCCCGGAGCAGAATATTTTGACTTGGCAGCCCTGGATGTATATGGCAATGGCTTTTATGACTTAAGCTTTTACAATGCATTAGTAACGCAGGCCAATGGGAAACCAGTTGCTTTTGGCGAGTGTTTTTATTTACCATCTGAAAATGTAATCAATAATCAGCCTGAAATGACTTTTTTTATGAATTGGGCTTATGGATTGTATGAGGATTACAATGGAAATCCAACTAATACATTGCAGCAAATTATTGATGTGTATGAGAATCCTAAAGTCATTACATTGGATGAAATGCCAGGATGGGATAATGTCAGCCAGAGTGATGCAAAAGTTATTGTTGATTTTGATGGAACACCATACACGCAGGGTGATTGGAATGGAACAGCCGAAGTGGTTGATAATCCAAATAAAACTGGTATTAACACATCAGCTAATGTTTGTAGGTACACATTGCCTTCCAATAAGCCCTGGCAGAACTGTGCCTGGGTAATTTTTGAAGAAGCCATTACTTATAGCGAATTGGATAAGTTAGAGTTGATGTTGATCGCACCTTCTTCGGGTGAGATGATGGTCAAACTTGAAAATGAAGACCTGAGTAATGAAGTGCAACCATCTGTTAAGTTGACGCCTGTAGCAAGCAGTGATTGGCAAAAAGTAACCCTCGAATTCCCGACGCCTGTTGAAGGTGTGGACGAGAATGCGACTTTCGATAAGCTGGCCTTTTTCTTTAATGTTAATAGCAGCATAGGTGGTGAAGTGTGGTATTACGATAACGTTACAGCATATATTAAATCGCCTGATGCACCTATAGCGACTAGTATTAAGGGAACTGATATTTTATCTCAAGAGAATAATAATGCTGATGAAGCTGAAAGTAATATCCAGCTTTACCCTAATCCAGTCATTGATGAATTAACTATAGATGTCAAAAAGGGTTCGATCGAATATTGGCAACTATATGATAGCACTGGCCGATTAATGAAAACCAATACAATGAACGGTTTTAGTAATCAGGAAAAGATTTCGATGAAAGATTTGTCTCACGGTTTATTTTTCATTCACATTAAACTTGCAGAACAAGAGGTTTTCGTGCGAAAGAAAGTTATTAGCTTTAATTAGATTTTAGCCTATATAGTGATAAATAAACCCAAAAATAAGATATAATTCCCTGTTGGTTAATTCTAATAGGGAATTTAGATTTATGAACATTGATAATATGTCTGTGAGCTATTGTGCTTTTCTAAGCTAATTAGAATATCATCACATTTTCATTAGATCATTTACCGGAGTAATTTCTTTCGCGTTCTTCAACTGTGGCCTTAATCTGGCCGGCAATTTGTGGATATTTAGTGAAAAATTGTTCAAAGGCAGATTTATCCAACGCATACAGATCGCAATAGCTCAATGCCTTTATTGTGGCGCTGCGGCGCTTGTTTTTAAGCAAAGCAATTTCTCCAAAATAATCACCAACACCAAGTTGTGTCAACTCCCGATCTTCATTCTCAGAAAGTGTGATTAATTCACCATTGACAACAAAATACATAGCATTGGCTTGATCACCAGCTTTACAAATGTAGTCGTCAGGAGTTAGAAATACGGGTTTTAGCAAAAGTGCTATTTCTCGCTTAAAAGACGTTTCTGTATCTTTAAAAATAGATACCTTATCAATAATATCACGTTTGAGGTGCAGGGCAACTTCAGTTTGAAGGTTATCAGGCAGAGATTCTAAAAATGCTGTTTCATCATAGCCCAGACGGTTACGCCACATATACTTGTAGTAATTCATCACCCGGTTGCGCAAATGAGTCGGTAAAGATTTAAAATGCATCAGCGAAACCAGACCATCTACATTTTCTTCAAAACGCAGGCGTGCCGGATCTTTTCGCATCAACCGACTGGCAACTGTACCAATCACAAAGGTGAAAACACCAAAACCAAGTATTTGAACAAAAATAGCATAAAGCTTTTGAGCATTGGTTACAGGTGTTACATCACCATACCCAACAGTTGTAACTGTCGTAATAGTCCAGTATAATGAATTAATATAGTCAGTGTGAATATCTTCATGAAGGTGTTCCAATTGCAGAATATGCCAGCCACAGGCAAGAGCATTAAGGATTAATGCAAACCAAAAGGCAAAACTGATTAAAGTAAAGGTGCCGGCAAACTGAATCATACTATGCTGGAGGCTGATCTGGATATGATGCAGCCGGACCAACTTCAATAACCTTAGTAATTTAAATATGGGTAAAGGAAAAATCAGATCAAGGGGAAGGGCAGCCACAATGTCGGCAAAAATAACTGTATTCTGATACCATCCCTGGCTTTCAATTTCCTGG
Source organism: Carboxylicivirga sp. (assembly GCF_982718395.1). Lineage (NCBI taxonomy): Bacteria > Pseudomonadati > Bacteroidota > Bacteroidia > Marinilabiliales > Marinilabiliaceae > Carboxylicivirga > Carboxylicivirga sp. Next base: position 25,301 of record NZ_CEXQWX010000025.1, on the reverse strand, counting down.
CATTCAGTATAACGCTTTTGCTTTTTGATACGTTTGATATTAAAGAACAGGTCAAGCAGGAAAACAATACTGATGAACCATTTGGAATATACCGGAGCCTGGTAGTTGTGTTGAAAACTAAGTTCGATTGGTATGCTTATGGCTACATAAACAATAGTTGCAAATACAATTGTTTTCCAAACGAGTATAAACCAGTGTGTTTTTAATTTCATAGAAGCAGGACTGAATAATAGACGCACAAAATTAGTTGATTTTTTATCAATATTGTTTCAATAGTGCTGATGGTTATTCCCTGCATAAAAAAAGGGAAGCAAAAAACTTCCCCCCTCTTAACTATACTAATACAATGTTGTTTTCTTTACATTCTCTACGCATGTCTTCAGGCCAAATACTGGATTGGATTTCGCCAATGTGAGCCTTTCGTAAGAAGAACATACAAAGGCGCGACTGTCCAATTCCACCTCCAATTGAAAGTGGTAATTCGCCATTTAACAGGCGTTTGTGAAACAACAATTCTTTACGCTCGGTACAACTTTCTATTTCCAGTTGTTTTTCCAAAACTTCTGGAGCCACACGGATGCCCATTGATGATATTTCAAATGATCGTTCCAATATAGGGTTCCATACCAGGATGTCACCATTTAAGCCTCTGAATCCACCTTTTGTTTCAGAGCTCCAATCGTCGTAATCCGGTGCCCTTCCGTCATGCTTTTCTCCATTACTTAGTTTATGACCAATACCAATTAAAAATACAGCACCATATTCTTTGGCTACTGCATCTTCTCGCTCTTTTGGTGTAAGATCAGGATACTTTTCTAGCAGCGTTTCTGCCTGGATAAATGTGATTTCTTCTGGTAGAATAGGTTTTATTTGTGGATAGCGCTCAAAAACAATGAACTCTGTCCGTTTCATCACTTCGTAAATCTTTTTCACTACATGCTGAAGAAAATCCAAATTGTAGTTTTCTTTACCAATGTGTCGTTCCCAATCCCATTGATCGACATATAAGGAATGGATATTGCTCAGCTCTTCATCCGGACGAATAGCATTCATATCAGTATATAAGCCATAACCTTTCTCAATTTCGTAATCAGCCAGCATCATGCGCTTCCATTTTGCTAAAGAATGTACAACTTCTGCTTTCTGATCATTAAATTCTTTAATAGGGAAGGCAACAGGACGTTCTGTACCATTAAGATCATCATTAATGCCAGTTCCCTTCATGACGAAAAGTGGTGCCGTGACTCTGCGCAATCTTAGCTCTGCGGAAAGTGCTGTTTGAAAATGATCTTTTACTGTCTTAATAGCATGCTCAGTCTGTTTGAGATTGAGATGCGACTTGTAATTTTTTGGAATAAATAGTTTAGCCATTGCATTGTGTTGTTTTAATTTATAAGACAAATCTATTTAAAAATATCAAATAATCACAATAAGCGCCCTTTGGAATGAAAAATATCATCATGTAACAAATTGTAGTTTTAAATTGTAAGGAGTGATGGTATTTGGCTCAAAAATGATGTAGCATTATTACATAGAGGATAGTTTTAAATTTTTGAGATCTGATTGATCTTGAGGTTTACTTGAAATTAATATTTTGATTTGTCATATTGTGAACTAAACTATTGTTGTAAATCAGATGTTTGTAAGTTATGGATATTAGTTATCATGATATGGAAAAAGAGTTACGAAAACTGCTTATTGGTTTTCCGTTGCTGACTGCCGATGATATACAACTGATTATTGAGCATTCAAATATTCAGAGGTATAAAAAGGGAACCATTTTGTTGCAGGAAGGACAGATATCTAAAGAATGTTATTCAGTATTGAAAGGTATAGTCAGGGAGTATTATGTGATTGATGGAGAAGAGAAGACAACAGCTTTCTATTCAGAGGGTATGCCTGTTAATGCCTTTAGTAGTTATATGAAAGGGGAACCAGCGAAGCATTATCTTGTTTGTGCGGAGGACTGTATACTGGTTGTTGGAAACCAAAGTCTTGAAGAAGAGATGTGCCAGCGAATACCTAAGCTGGAGTCAATTATTCGTAAAGAAGTTGAACGATTAACCGGAGAAGCACAAGATGAGTTTGCATCCTTTATAACGTCATCACCAGAACAGCGTTATCTGAATTTACTGGAGACACGACCGGATTTATGTAATCGTGTTCCCCAACATCAGATTGCTAGTTTATTAGGTATTACACCCGAATCACTTAGTCGTATAAGGAAAAGAATATTCAGTAAAAAAATGATTAACTGAGCATTTAATGGATGAGTACAATATTACCCTTTTTACGGCTGGTATCAACATGACGATGAGCATCTGATATCTTATCCATTGGATACGTTTTTTCAATCACAGATTTGAATAAACCAGACTCGTACCACTTCACGATCTTTTGTAAAAGTGGTTTCAAAGCTTTTACCGGACGCAAGCCTGTAGCGCAAAATCGGGCACGTTTTGTACCTGCACATGATGAAATCAATGATTGTGCAAGAAGTGATAAAGACAAAACGGGTGATAAATAAGTCCCTTTATCAGATAATATACTTTTACATTTTCCAAACGAGCTTTTTCCAATAGTGTCAAAAATGACGTCATATTTTTCTGATGATTTGGTGAAATCCGAGTGGTTATAGTTAATTACTTCATCAGCACCTAATGACTTAACCAGTTCTGTATTATAACTGCTACAGACTCCTGTGACATGCAAGTCCATTAGTTTAGCAATCTGAATTGCTGCTGATCCAATGCTACCTGATGCACCATTTATCAATACCTTTTGTCCTTTTGATAACTTCACCTGTTCTGATAAAAAGTTCATAGCAGTTAATGCGCCATCGCATAGGGTAGCTGCCTCTGTAAAATTGATAGATTGCGGTTTAATCAGTACTAATCCATCTTCTGAAATTTTAACGTAATCGGCGTTAGTGCCAAATCCAAGAGTGGTTTCTCCAAACACTTGGTTTCCAACTGAAAAGTTTAAAACTTTCTCTCCGGTGGCTTCAACTATTCCGGCGAAGCCTGTACCGGTAATTGGCGCTTTTGGCTTTTTTAGCCCCAGAAAAAGACGCGCAAACTTTGGTGTTCCCTGTCGCATCATACTTTCGGCGGTTGTAACGCTGGATGATGTCACTCTGATCAATAGTTGATGAGAATTTATTTTTGGCATTTCTATGTCCTGAACCGTTAGTACTTCAGGTCCTCCATATGTATTACAGATTACAGCTTTCATATTAAATTCATTTAAATTCAAAAGCGAAGATATACTGTATGTTGAGTGTGAATCATTGACTTAAGTTAAGAAATTACCAAATGATGAATTTTAGTTACTTTTCAATATAATTGACTTTTAAGTGATTGAATAGCAGGTTTCAATCAGGTTTAAAGGTAGACCACTGCTTGAATAATTGCCATTGAAGAAGTCGACTGCTTATACATGTAGGGGTTATATTGTTTATCTTCTTAATTTACAGTGGGTTTAAATAAGTGTTCAATTGCTGTAATGGCAACTAATTCTATTATATTTGTGTCGGGATAAACAATAAGGGGATGAGAGTCAGAATATTAACGCCATTATTATTGATGCTGGCTTTAACATCAATAGAGGCTATTAATGTCGACAGTTTAAGGAATCGACTAAAGAGTTCCAGCATGGAAGAGCATTCGGTTATTTATGAAAAGCTCTTGGAACATTATTTTTATAATAATGCGGATACTGCAATTCATTATGCGTATCTATTGCAGGGAAATGCGGAAGTTTTAAAACAGGACTCTTTACAGGTTAAAGCCATCATGAGTCTGGCTTTAATTCATTTTGTAAAAGGAGAAGGCGATAAGTGTAGGAGCTTTTTTAATCAATGCGATACACTTATAAGAAAAGAAGTTAGTCAGGCAGCCAAGTTAAATTACAATTACTATAAAGCTGCATACCATTTATATCAGTCAGAATTAGATTCATCATTATTATATTATGAGCGTGCCTTAATGCTCGCAAAGGAGCTAAATGAAGTAAAATTAACCGGGCGTTCATTGTTAAATATTGGAAATGTGTATTGGTATAATGGTCACTTTACCATGGCACTCAAATATTATGAGCAGAGTATAGAATTTTTGGAATTAGCAGGAGATGACCGAGGGCTTGTATATGTACTGTTTAATATTGCTAATATATACCGGAATAAGGAGGAAATTAATCAGGCCATTCAATATTATAATGAAGCATTTGAGTTAGCTCAGCAAGTGCAGGATAGAAATATGCTTGGTAATATTATGAATAATAAAGCCATGTTATATGCCTTTCTGAATAAGAATGATTCAGCTTTAGTTTTTATAAATAGAGCAATTGATCATTTTAAGAAAACGAATGTATCAAAGAATTTAATACAAGCTAAATGCAATAAGGCTAAATATCTACTAAGATTAGATATCACTGATTCAGTGGACTACTATTTGGATGTAGTGGATAAAAAATACAATATCAGGATGTTTCCTCACGAAAATGCCAATTGGCTTATTGTTCACTCGATGTATAGTAGTAAGAAAGGAAATCATCAAGCTTCAATTGAATATCTTAAAGATGCACTAAGAATTACAAGCGAGCACAAGATGCATGACTTAAAACTTGATGTACTTAACTTACTGGCTGAAAAAAAGGTACTCATAAAAGAGTGGGAAACTGCATATGATTATACATTGCAGGTTAATAATTTAACTGATAGTCTTTATAGTACGAAAAAATCAGATGAAATGGCTTTTTTGCAAAAAGCTTTTGAATTAATGAAGCATGAAAGAGAAACAGAACTGTTAAAAGCGAAAAGTCAACTGCTTGAATTGGAATTGGAGAACAAAAAGCAATCATCATTTATTATTGTTTTGATTGCAACGATGATGGCAGTAGTTGCTTTTGTAATCTTTATCATTTTTCTAAATAACCGGCAGAAAAAGAATGAACTGGCTGCAGCTAACTCACAACTCCAGCAGAGCAATCAGGACTTGATTGACGCCAATAATGTTAAAAACAAACTTATCTCAGTTTTAAGTCACGATCTGAAATCACCATTAAGTAGTATTGTAAGCATGTCATCGTTGATGGAGATGTCACCAACAATTAAAAGTAAATCTGATTTACAAATGGTAAATGCTATTGCTGAATCATCAAATATGATGTTATCGTTTATTGATAACACGCTCATGTGGTTTAAAAAGATACATGGTAATCTAACACCAGATAATCAAACATTATCACTAAAGCACATCATGGAAGAAACAGCATATTGGTTTCATTCATTTACCAAGCTGAAGAATATAATATTGACCTTTGAAGGTGATGATGTGATACTTGAAAGTGACAAGAATATTCTTTTGGTTTTAATGAGGAACTTGCTAAGTAATGCAATCAAATTTAGTGATAACGGACAGGTTGTAATAGTTAATTGGTTTCATGCTAATAACCAATTGACTATTAGGGTAAAAGATGCCGGTACTGGCATGTCTTCGGCACAGGTAAAAGCTATAAACGAAAAAGGTATCAATCAATTTGCTTATGGAACCAATGGTGAAATAAGTTCGGGACTTGGATTGTTCTTATGCAAGGAATTACTTCTCATCATTGGTGGACAGCTATTTGTATGTAGCGAGGAAGGAGTTGGAACAGAAGTCTCCTGCATCTTGGGAATCGAGAGTAAACAAGATAATCTTCTCACTTAATTCACATGACGATATTCAGCCGGACTTACTCCTGTTTTCTTTTTAAAAACCTTACTAAAGTGCTGCGGATACTCGAATCCCAGAGAGAAGGCTATTTGACTTACAGAATCAGAGGAATTAAGTAAGTATGTTTTAGCTTTTTCTACTATAAAGTGATGAATGTGTTCCTGCGCATTTCTACCAGTTTCCTTTTTCAATAAATCACTCAAATAATTTGGTGATAGGCTAAGTTCAGTTCCACAGTATTTAACAGTTGGAAGACCAGTTTCCAATGGTTTTTCCGAGTTGTAATAGTTCTTGAGGACATTATCAAATTTAGAAATAAGATCTTTGTTCAGGTTTTCACGGGTATAAAACTGACGGTCATAGAAGCGTGTGCAATAGTCCAGTAATAATTCAATGTTTGAAACAATCAGTTTCTGGCTGTGTTTGTCAATATTCAGACTGTATTCATGTTTAATCTTATCTCTGATATCGGCAATGGTTTGTTTCTCAAGGTCAGACAAGTGTAAAGCTTCATTAACCTCATATGAAAAGAAACTATAATTATCAATATGCTGGCCGAGGTGTGATCTGCGAATTAAATCGGGATGAAAATTAAGAGACCATCCACCATGCATATCCATCTCATCCATTTTATCGTAAGTTACAACCTGGCCCGGTGCCATAAAAATGAGTGTACCTTCCTGGTAGTCATAGCTATTTCTTCCATAAGTGATAGCACCTGGTGCACACATCTTAAACATCACCAGGTAGAGTTCTATCGCAATAGGAATACCAGCCAAATCCATATTTGGCTTAATGTCATCGTGACGGTAGATCGACACGAGAGGATGTTTTGGCTTTGGGAGTCCAAGTTGCTCGTGCATTTCAGAAATAGTATTAATGCGGAATATATCTTTCATGAGGATAGTCAATATTTTTGTTACAATGTCTGGTGACAGATAACACTATTACATTAGAATATTAGTTAAGAGTAATCAGCTATTTGGTTAATGTCAATATTTTCAAGTACCTTTTTGCTGTTGGTGTGATGTGCAATATTAATCATTGCTTTACCAAGTTTGGTTGTTGTAGTTACAGATTTCATTCTTCTTAATAAGGGAAACAATGGGCGGGTAATTGTATAAAAGGTATTGTACCAGTTTGTGCGTGATTTAATACCTTTTTCTGGTAAGATTGCGCCGGGTCTGAAAGCATAAGCATCTTTAAATCCCATATTTAAGATCATGTTTTCGGTTTTTCCTTTTACACGAGCCCACATAATTCTTCCTCTTTCAGAGCTGTCTGTGCCGGCACCTGAAATGTAAATAAAAACCAGTTGTGGATTTAATTCAAAAAGATTAAAAGCCAGCTCTTTAGTCATCGAGTATGTAATATCTGTATATTCTTCTTCGCTTAATCCAAGGGCAGATATGCCCATACAGTGGAAACAAGCATCATAGCCCACCAGTTGCTCTTTTATAGATGATAAATCTCTAAAATCACTAAGAATGATTTCTTTCAGTTTAGGATGTTTTATGCCCACTGTATTACGATTAATTACCAGTACACCCTTCACAGAAGTGTTTTCAAGGCACTCTAATAAAGCTCCTTTACCAACCATACCTGTTGAACCTGTTATTATTACATTCATTTTATATATTTAAGATACATGACTCTAAATTAAACACAGAACTCCTAAACGGAAACACAAACCACTCACTTTTTTGTTTCTAATTAACTATACAAAGGTATAATCACATTAATATCCTGTTGTATATCAATTACAGGTTCATGTATACATTTTACAGATATGATTATTCAATTTGGGAGTATGAGCTATTAATATCATTAGATATTTTTGTTTTATAATGACGGATAATTTAGAGTATACTACATTTGTGGTTTAGAGATAACTTTAAAAGCTATACATTTGTAGGAGATATTTAGAAGCGAGTTAATGAGCAAAGCTACTGATCAACCATTAAAAATCACCACAAGGTCATCGTATCAAAAAGTATTTAAACTTTACTATAAAGGTATGGTAATGTTTGCATCTAAATATATTGCAGACACCGACGATGTTGAAGATTTGGTTCAGGAAACGTTTGTTGCGCTCTGGAATAATCGGAACCAATTAAGATCAGCAACAGCTATCAAGTCTTACTTATATACTACTCTGCGTAACAAAAGTCTTAATTTTTTACGCAATAGCAAATCGAATAAATCTAACAGTGATGAGTTATTACGCCTCGAAGCTGATGATGATTTTGCAGATGAAATAATAAAAGAGGAGACCTTTCGTTTATTTTATCAAGCGATTGACGATTTAAACGAAAATGCAAAAAAGGTCGTTTTATTGACGTTAGAAGGGTATTCACGTCAGGATATAGCTGAAGAGATGGGTATCACCATTGATACAGTTAAATACCATAAAAAGTCAGCGCTAAATAAGTTAAAAGAAAAGCTTGAAGGGCATTTCTACTTATTAATACTACTAACATAGAACCCAAATCCGGTACAGGAAGTTTGTTTTCTTTACATTTTGGCAAATTGGCAGTAAATTACTGTTAGTGAGCAATAAGGTGTGAGTTATTATTGGTAATTAGATACTATTATCAATATGATTTATGGAAAAACAAAATATTCACTACCCATCTTATTTTATGGTGTGTCTTAGTAATAGTGACACAATAAAAGATTATTAATTAATTGAAGATATAAGTAATCGACAATTAAGAAATTACAAAATAAACAGTATGAATAAGGTTCATGAGCATATTCACATTGCCGAGTTGATAAACAAGGATTTATTAGGTGTAATAAAGGTATCTGAAAGTGATGAACTTGAAAAATGGATGGGTTTAGGCGATAATGAACGGCTTTATGATGAAATAAGATCAGAATTAATTAATGGTCAGCATCGCTTACAAAGTGAAAAGATTGATATTGAAAAGGCATGGGTAAGACAAGAGCGCACATTAAATTCTCAATTTAGAAAAGTTGTTTTACAGCGCATTATTTATCGGGCTGCCATCGTCATATTATTGTTATCAGTGGGGTCTGTTGCTTATTGGTATAGTGATTTTAATGAGGAATCCAATAATGTACTTACAGCAGACGAGAACATTAGACCTCAGGAAACAGAAGCTAAACTAATATTGGCCGACGGAACAGTTCAGGTATTATCATCTGATATAGAAGAAATTAATGATCAAGGGATTGAGATTCAAAACCAAAACCGTGAATTGAAATATGAAAGTGGTAATATTGTTGTTGAAGAGTTATTAAATACACTTCAGATACCGGAAGGGATGGATTATCATGTCATATTAGCTGATGGCACAAAAGTGTGGTTAAATGCAAAGTCCCAATTGGAATACCCAGTTGCTTTTAATGCTGATATGCGAAAAGTAAAACTAAGTGGGGAAGCTTACTTTGAAGTAGTAACAAACCCGCATAAGCCTTTTATTGTAGAAACTTCTCAACAACAAATTACAGTGTTAGGTACGGCTTTCAATGTAACAGCATATGAAGACGATAATAATGTAGTAACAACACTTGTTGAAGGTAAAGTGCAGGCGAGTTTTAATAATAAAACTGGCGAGCAGATAAATAAAGTGTTGCGCCCTTCTGAGCAATTAATATTGAATAATGAATCTGGAACGTTTGTGCATAAAAAGGTGGATACTTATCCATATGTTGCATGGAAAGAAGGGTATTTTGTATTCGAAAATAAGCCCTTGGATGAGATCATGAAAGTGATGGCCAGATGGTATGATGTGGATATCGCTTTTGATGATAAGGATGCAGCATCACACACCTTTGTTCTTAATGTTCAGAAATATGAAAGTTTTGATAAGGTGATGGAAATAATAGAGTTAACAGAGCAGGTGAAGTTTATTAAAACGCAAGATAAAATTCAAATTCGTACAATCAACTAAAGGAAAACAATTACATAATCTATGAACGAAAATAATCCAATAGTCAGAAGAAAATCTCATTTTCTGTGGACTGTCATATTAATTCTCTTATCATGGAGTAGTGTTAATACAACAGTTTACGCAGGCACTCAAAATGGTAAGAAAATAACATTGAACGTTGAATATGAGTCTTTGTCCGAAGTGTTCAAACAGATATGGCAACAAACACAATATACTTTTGTTTATAGCACTAAAGAGTTAGATGATTCTGAAAAAGTTTCTATTCAAGCGAGTGACTTAAGTGTTGATGAAATCCTCGACGTTTTATTAACAGAGAGAGACCTGAAGTATAAGGTGGTTGACCAAACAGTTGTAATAACAAAAAATAAACAACAAGCAAGTCAGCAACAACCGAATAGAATAATCAAAGGACAGGTTTTGGATTCTAAAACCAAAGAACCATTACCTGGGGCAAATATCCTGGATAAATATGGCAGGAAAGGAACCGTAACTGATATTGATGGCAACTTTTCCATTGAAGTGCCCGCCAGTGGTGTAGTATTAGTAGTGACCTTTATTGGTTATGAACCACAGGAGATACCCATTCGCCAAGATGATGAATATACGGTTTATCTGGATGAGGATATGAACGAAATTGGGCAGGTCGTTGTAACCGGATATCAGGAAATTAAAAAGGAACGAATGACCGGATCTGTTTCTGGCATGAGTGCTCACGAAATTGCCCAAACCGGTGCTGTGACTATTGATCAGGCTATCCGTGGACAAATGGCTGGTGTTTCGTCAATCAGCACAACAGGCCGCCCGGGAGCATCCACCCAGATTAGGATCAGAGGACTGAATTCCATAACGGGAGATATGAATCCTGTGTGGATTGTCGATGGTGTTGAAATGCAGGGGGCTGTCCCTTCGGTTGGTATTGGTGGTGTTGATCTCCAAAACAATTTATTTACTGATGGGATCGGTAATATTCCTCCCGAAGACATTGCATCAATAACAGTATTGAAGGATGCTGCTGCCACTGCTATTTATGGTGCCAGAGCAGCAAATGGAGTTATTGTTATTGAAACAAAAAAAGGTGTTGCAGGGCAAAAAACGATGAGTCTTTCAGCTCAATGGGGTGTTGATATGGCTCCCAGAAGTAGCCTGCAAATGATGAATAGTGCGCAAAAAGTTCAATTGGAATTGAATTTGTACAATGATAATCAGAATCTTTCTATGGCAGGACGGGCTTACCTCATTGCTAAAAACATGGATAATGGTGTTATAACGCCAAGTGAGGGAGAAGAAATGCTTAATAAGTTGAGAAATACAAACACCGATTGGTTAGATGTGATTTTTCGACCTGCATTTTATCAACAATATTCCATGACATTTCGTGGGGGCGATGAAAAAATGAATTACTATGTATCCGGAAACATCAGAGATACACAGGGTACCCTCCAAGGCAATGAAAACACGAATTTCTCTGCGACATTTAAAATTAATTATAAAGTTTATGACAAGTTGCAGATAGAGACAGGATTTAGGGGTAATCTAAGGAAGGATGATTATCCGACGACAGCTACTGGTATGGACCCTTTTCAGTATGCGATCTTTGCGAACCCATATGAGAAACCATACAATGAAGATGGTTCGTACGCATACGATCGCTCCTATCAAAATGGCTGGTACCTGGGAGATGGTAATTATGAATATGATTACAATATTCTTCAGGATCTTGCAGACGGAAACAAGCACACGCAGGCAAATTCTGCTACTTTTAATATTAAGGCCACATGGGATATATTTAATTTTCTAAGTGCTGAATCACTATATTCTTATAGCTTCAGCAACAACAATGTTGAAGACTGGGCTTCTCCCGGGTCTATTCGTTCTATTCGTAATGGCTGGCTTTCTACATCAAATACCATCTCGTACGCTCACGAGAATAACAATGGTTTTTTAAAGGAATCATCTGGCCGTAATAATGAATGGCAGTTAAGAAACCTGCTAACATTCAACCGGACGATTGCAGAGAAACATTTTATAAATGCAATGGTTGGTATGGAAATGGCTCAAAGTTTAGTAAATAGCTTTTATAATATGATGCCCGAATATTATCCTAATTACCGTTTAGGGGGATATCCAAACCTGGATTTACCACTTACAAGTTTTGATCTGGATAAATTAGGAGGCTCGTATTTCAACGAGAACAAGCGATTAAGTTATTTTACTACAGGTTCCTATAGCTTTGATGACCGTTATGTTGCCAGTGCTAGCATCAGGTACGATGGTGTTAACACAGTTGCAAATACAAACAATTTTACTCCCCTTTGGAACACAAGTTTTAAATGGAATGCCCATAATGAAAGTTTTTTAGATAATTCATCAATTGTTGATGTTCTTTCATTTCGCTTTGGTTATGGATATACCGGTAGTATTGACCGAACAGCTCTTCCTTTTTCCGTATTAAATTATAGTACGCTTTATTCATATGATAATGTCTATGTACCAAACAATATTAACTGGAGCAATCCGGATATTAAGTGGCAAAAAAAGCTGGACAGAAACCTCGGGCTGGATTTTGGTTTATTAAGAAATAAAATCAATGGTTCATTAAACTATTACAACAATAAGGTCGAAGATTTATTAGGAGTTACCTACTTACCCAATTCAAGTGGTTTAACATCAGTTAGAGCTAATGTTGCATCGTTGGTAAACAAAGGGTATGAGATAAGCCTTAATGCGCGGGTATATGAACGAAACGATCTTAGTTTTACCGCAAATTTTAATATTGCACATAATTTCAACGAAATTCTTGAATCCGAAAATAAAAAACCCGCGGATTTAGGTATGGTTAGTAAACAGCAAACAGTTCATTATGTGCAGGGGTATGAGGTAGGAACAATCTTTGGATATAATTTTGCTGGTGTTGATCCACTTACAGGTAACACATTAGTTTATGTGAATGATGATTCTTTTATCCAACCATGGCAAATTCATTCGGAAATTAATGGGAGAAAAGTGGTTGACTTCGATAAATATTCACATTTGTCTGAAATTCATCAGGGAACCTTATCGAAAATCGGTTCAGGTTACCCCCCTGTTAATGGAGGATTTGGATTAAATGCCAGATACAAAGGATGGAGCCTGGCGAGTCAGTTTACTTATTCGATGGGGCATTATATCCGATCGATTAACAATAACAAGATTGATCTGGAAAGATTTAATCAGAACACCATAGTGACTGATTTAAATCACTGGCGTGAACCTGGGGATATCGCACCACTGCCTCAATTACGTGATGGTGCTTATAGAAATACCTACGCGTTTTATCTATTTGATACTGATTATGAAAAAGGTGATTTCTTAAAAATGGCTTCAATATCGTTAAGTTATAATGTTCCGCAAAACATAATCAAGGATTTGAATATTAATCGTTTGAAAGTTGGTATTACAGGAATGAATTTAGCGACATGGACAAAATATAAGGGATTGGACCCTGAAGGATTGGGAACAGTGACGTACCCTAATCCCGTGCGTATTATTGGGAATTTAAGTGTTGAATTTTAATAGAGATATCCATGCATAAAAAAATATATATCGCCCTCCTTATTCTTTTATCATCTGTTTCTTGCACTGATTTTTTAGAAGTAGATCCGGCAAATGAAATTGTGATAAAAGATGTTGCAGATGTTAAAGGCACCATGGCCTTATACTTAAGTGGAGCTGTTGATCCATTTACAAGTACTGATGTTCGACAAACAAAAGTGAATTTTTTACCGAGTTGGATCACTACTCAACAATTGGGCTTATTTCAATCTGATGAATTAGACAGTGAACTGTTTCCATCTATGGGTTATGCCCTTTACACCCAAATGCAAGCACAATACGTTCAGGGTGTCAGATGGCAACAGATCGACAGACATACAACATTATGGAATGAAGGATATGCAGCTATAGGCTTTTGTAATCAGATACTTAAAGAACTGGGCAATGCAAGTGGTAAGGAAGCTGATAAGCAAATCATTGAAGGTGAAGCACGTACCATCAGGGTATGGAACGCATTTAAGCTACTTCAGTTTTTCTGCGTATATGATAATAATGACTACGGTATACCTTTGAATCTTGATGCAGACAATGTGACTGGCTATAAGGGATTGCGGTGGACACAATCTGATCTGTATGATTTCTTTATTGAGGAACTGAATGAAGTTTTGCAATTTGATGTAAAACCTGAAGAAGATTATAATATCTTCTTTAACAAGTATGTTATTCATAGCTTATTAGCTAATATTTATCAGTTTAAGGCACTGAGTGCGGCACAAGAGAGTTCTGATTGGGAAAATGCGAGGCTTAATGCAGTAGAGGTATTGGAAAAGATTAGTATTGTTAGTGAGCAGGACGATTATCTTAACTTATTTAAACAGGATAATACTGCAAGTGTTCTGCATAAAAATAATCCCCATGCCCTTCTTGTATTTTATTGGGGACGTAAATCCAATATCTCACATAGTAATATTTGGGGTAAGCCATTGGCTGGCAGACTGGATAATGCGATGCCTGCCACCGAAGAGCTGGTGTCATTATTTGAAGAGGGCGATATCAGATACTGGAAAGATTCACCTCCTTCCAGGGACTATAATTATAATGGAGCTTTTATATTCCATAATATTGAAAATGAACGAAAGTTTATCTGTAAGTACCCTTATGACAGGTACCGTGTTAATAATGAAACCTATGCAATGTTCAGGGCGGAAGAAATGCACTTGATTATTGCAGAAGCATATGCAAGAACTAATCAAACGACCGAGGCCACTCAATGGCTCGATGAATTCAAGCAAGCCAAAAATACAGATGCTTATTCCTCAACAGATGTGTTGGAAGAAATTATGAATGAGCGGCGTAAGGAATTTTTGGCAGAACATGAAATGCGCTGGCTTGATATGAAACGTACCAATCATACGGTTACTCGAAAATTTAATGATTCTGAACTTGGTGAAGTAAGCCTCACACTGGAACCTGATGATTACAGGTATGCCTTTATGATCCCTAATCGTGAGCTGACCTATAATTTAGACTTAAAACAAAATCCTAATTGGTAAAGACTTTATTATGAATAAAATATTGATATACCTATCTGTATTGACATTATTTTCATGCACACCGGATGATTATGAAATTGTAGAGTTTGATTATCAACCGGAGAAAGTCAAATATGTCGAAACAAAAATCAATAGCGATATATATTATAAGAATGGCGTTAATACACTCGATGCATCATTTCTGTATTATGATATTGTTACCTATATAGAAAAAGATTTTGAAGTAAATGAGGATGGTGATACAATTACGATCACAGAAGAAGTAACAGATACATTGCGCCTCAAAAATGATCGTGTGCCATTGAGCGAGATCTCATTTTATGATGAAAATAACGAGCCATTGGAGTTCCCCTTGGTAATCAATGATGATAGAAGTGAAATAGAAATATTTGCAGAAGTAAGCGGAATAAGAGCTGAAAAAGGCTTGAAAGTAAGCATATTGCCGCTTGATGAAAATCATGATAAAGTTACCATTCCTGTTGTATTTCATATGATTGAAAGTAAGGATTACGACTTCTTTAGCTATGAAGCAAGTGATTTTCAAAGAATTATTGACCAGTTAAATGCTGTATACGATAATCCGGAATACAGGGCAGCCAATAGTGGTAATCCAAATATTGAATTTACACTGGCAAAGTATGATCCAAATGGCATATTATTGGGTATGTCTGGAGTAAATGCACTTAATAGTGCATATGACGGAGCGGATTTGAGCGAAGAAATATTAGATCTGACAGAAGATTGGTCACCTGAGCATTATCTGAATATTTATGTCAGTTCGGCACCTGCTATGGATAATTATTTACCAACTGATGTATTTGATACCACTGATGAACTGGAGTACTTAGAAGGTCTTGATTTAACAGCATTCGTTTCAGTTGAGGATGTGGAAGCATATGCTCGTCAAATTAAACAGGCAGAGCTTATTGGCATCTTAATTGGAGCTCATTTTGAGGACAATATCAGCAGGTATACTTATCATTTTCTTTCTACTAACTGGCCACAGGTAGTTGGGCAGCACCTTGGTTTAATTCCAACAGTCGTTCAAAGTGGTAATAGCGGTACCGATTACTGTTTTGATACATTTGAGTATTCGGAGCTTTTTAAAAATAGTAAGGAAAAGAAAAATTTAGAGGGTAATTATTTTGACTCAGAAAATATTCTGGATCAGGTAAGTACTAATAAAGTTATTTCAGCTGAACAGGTAAAAAGGGTAAGATGGGTATTGGAAAATTGCCCCTCACGTCAGCCATGGAAATCGAGTTTTGCTTTAACGGGAAATCAATAATAAAACATTCTTAATCATTATTAACCAATTGAAATGAAACCTACCGGAGTAATAATGTTACAAGCTTCCAACTTCCAGACATTAAAATCCGGTGGTTTCACAATCTAAAATGTGAACATATGAAAAAAAACGACTTTTTTGGAATTTTGGCATTAATATGTCTTTTGTTTGTGTCATCATTTGTTAGTGCACAGACATCCCCTGTTGAACCAGCTGATCGAATTGAAGGTCTTGGCGGAACAATTACCAATCTGGCCGAATTTCGCTGGGTAAGCGAAAATGATGAAGCATGGAGTGAAGAATGGGTATTAGATACTGATATTGATGCTACCGAAACAAAAGACTGGAACAGTGGTGCTGGTTTTTCGCCTATTGGAAACAGTACAACTGCTTTTACAGGTATATTCGATGGAGGTGATCATGTAATATTGAATTTGTATATCGCTGCAGACATCAGTGAAGGCGGTTTATTTGGAAATGTTAGAGGAACTTCTGATACGGAAGTGGCAATTATTCAGAATGTAGGTGTTGTTGGTGCAAACATTAGTATAGCTACTAATGCAGGTGCTTTGGCAGGTAAAGTTGAAAATGTAGAAATTACAAAGTGTTTTGCTTTTGATGTTGAAGTCACTAATTCGAAAGATAACACGTCCGCTTCTGCTGGAGCATTGATAGGATATTCAAGAGGAAAGGTGACAATTCAAGATTGTTATTCAACGGGTTCTGTTGATGGTAGAAAAGCCGGCGGTGTCATTGGTACAGCAGCAACAACATCTGGTTTATCACTATCCTTAACTAATGTTTATGGCGCTTGTACAGTATCAGGTGCTACTGTTGGTCCATTTTTAGCTGAAGGTGGTTTAATTGCTCATAATTTAGGATCAGGAGGATCTGGTTGTTTCTTTGATAATACCTTGACATCATCTGCAATTGGCGTTGCACAATCTCCTTCAGCACCGGCTAATACAGGACTTTCAACAGCTGATTTCGCTGTGGAAGCAAACTTCACAGGTTGGGATTTTGTTGATACTTGGGAAATCAAATTAATTAATGGTGAAACACGCCCATATTTAACATGGCACCAGCAATATACAACAGCCGCTCTTGAACCAGCTGATCGAATTGAAGGTCTTGGCGGAACAATTACCAATCTGGCTGAACTTCGCTGGGTAAGCGAAAATGATGAAGCATGGAGTGAAGAATGGGTATTAGATACTGATATTGATGCTACCGAAACAAAAGACTGGAACAGTGGTGCTGGTTTTTCGCCTATTGGAAACAGTACAACTGCTTTTACAGGTATATTCGATGGAGGTGATCATGTAATATTGAATTTGTATATCGCTGCAGACATCAGTGAAGGCGGTTTATTTGGAAATGTTAGAGGAACTTCTGATACGGAAGTGGCAATTATTCAGAATGTAGGTGTTGTTGGTGCAAACATTAGTATAGCTACTAATGCAGGTGCTTTGGCAGGTAAAGTTGAAAATGTAGAAATTACAAAGTGTTTTGCTTTTGATGTTGAAGTCACTAATTCGAAAGATAACACGTCCGCTTCTGCTGGAGCATTGATAGGATATTCAAGAGGAAAGGTGACAATTCAAGATTGTTATTCAACGGGTTCTGTTGATGGTAGAAAAGCCGGCGGTGTCATTGGTACAGCAGCAACAACATCTGGTTTATCACTATCCTTAACTAATGTTTATGGCGCTTGTACAGTATCAGGTGCTACTGTTGGTCCATTTTTAGCTGAAGGTGGTTTAATTGCTCATAATTTAGGATCAGGAGGATCTGGTTGTTTCTTTGATAATACCTTGACATCATCTGCAATTGGCGTTGCACAATCTCCTTCAGCACCTACGAATACAGGACTTTCAACAGCTGATTTCGCTGTGGAAGCAAACTTCGCAGGTTGGGATTTTGTTGATACTTGGGAAATTAAAATAATTGATGGTGAAACACGCCCGTTCTTTACATGGCAAGATGGAGACATTCCAACTTCTTTGGAAAATGCTCCTTTTAATGAAGCTAGCGTAAGTATTTCACCTAACCCTGCTACAAGTTACATTTATGTAAAAGCAGATGAAGAGCAAGTAAATGTTCAGATTTTTAGCTTATCAGGACATAAAGTAATGGAAAGAAATGTTCGAGGCGATAGCACTCTTGATATTTCATCATTGGTAAATGGTGTATACATCATTAAGGTCAATGATTATACTCAAAAACTGATTGTAAGATAATTATTTGAGTCTTAATATTTATCAAAAGAGACTATCCGGAAAGTATTGAAGTAAGACGTATTGCAAAAAAATAATCAGTACCAGAGGGTACTGTAATTAGCCGGTAACACATTAAGCACTACGTAATATTTCATCCTGAGGATAGTCTCTTTTTTATGCAAAAGTAAAAATAAAAGTGATGAGAAGAATTCTAAGCATTGTATTCCTTTCCTGCATAATTGGTTCAACCATGAATGCACAAGAAGGTATTCAATTCTTTCACGGTAAATGGGCTGAAACCATTGCCGAGGCTGAGAAAGAGAAGAAAATTATTTTCCTTGATTGTTACACTTCATGGTGTGGACCGTGCAAAAAGTTAGCTAAAGAGGTGTTTCCGCAAAAAGAAGTGGGAGAATATTTTAACGCCAATTTCATATCAGTTAAAATTGATATGGAAAAGGGCGAAGGGAAGGAATTAAAGGATAAGTTTGGTGTTGAGGCATTTCCAACCATGTTATTTATTAATGCGGATGGGAGTGTGGCACATCGTGTGGTAGGATTTAGAAAAGCTGATAAGCTGATAGAAGAAGCTAAAATAGCAATTGATGGGACGGGTTATGGTGCCATGAAAAAGGAATATGATGCTGGTAATCGCGATTTTGATTTTGTAAATAAATATATGAAAGCCCTTTTATCGGCAGGTGAGAAAGCAGAACTGGAAAAAGTAGCGCTTGAGATATTGAAGGATATAAAGCAACAAAACTGGCTCACTCCAAATAATTACTCTCTGATTAAAACATGTGTTTATAATGCAGATACAGAGCCTATTCTTTACGTCAATGAGAATAAAAATCTTTTTAAAGCTGTTCACGGTTCCCGTAACGTTGAAATTAAGCTGAGAGGTGCATTTAGTGAAAAAGCCAGATCATTCCTTATTGAAAAAGATGGTAAGAAAGTAATTGATCAGGATGCTTACGCTGCATATATACAGTGGATGAAAGACAATGATGTAGAGGATGTGGAAAGTATTGTCAACTCTACCAATTTGCGCTATGCTTTGTTAACTGAAAACTGGACACGCTTTGTTGAACTTGTGGAAGCTGATATTATAGCTAAGGGTGATAAAATGCATGCACAGATCTTATGGAACCACGCCGAAAAAATCAATAACGGATGCGATGACAAGCAGTATCGTGAGCTGGCTCAAAAATGGTGTGAGATGGCCGTTAACAAGACGCAATCAGAGAAAGCAAAAGAATCATACCAACGGACCTTTAAGGAACTGGGTGAGGAAAGACAAGAAAAGAAACATTAATATATACATGATGAAAGGAATTTGGATTGTATTTTTATTGGCACTAGCTCAAATATCATTTGCGCAAGCCAGGTTTGATACATTAGGATTTGTAAAAGATCAGGCCATATTAGATCATTTTACAGAGAAAGCAACGGAACTATTCAACGCCGGAGAATACGAAGGCAGTTATGATTTAAGCCAAAGTATGCGCTTTTATAAGTCTGCAAAAGTAGAATTTCAAAAAGCAGCGAAGAAAAGCGAATTTAACTTCTCAGAGCTTAAAGAAGGTGTACTGATTGTGGCCAAACTCTACCTTTGTGAAAATTGTCCGAACTACCACCTGAACACAGCGTCAGGGTTTGTGATTAACGAGCAGGGTTATTGTGTAACCAACCATCATATGTTGCACCGCGATAAGAAAAGTCAATCGATGATTCTGGCCTACTATGCGATGGATCATAAAGGCAATGTGTATCCAATTAAAAAAGTTGTTGCTGCCAATCAGGACAATGACTTAGCAGTCTTTAAAGTGGAAACGAATGTACCCTTAACAGCTTTATCTCTGGGTGATAATAATGAGGTTGGGGAAAATGTACACCTCATCAGTAATCCTGACAAAATGTTCTATACCTACTCCAATGGTGTGATAACCCGTTCATATTACCATTCATATTTTAATGCATTGCGTCAGTCGATGAGTGCTGAATTTGCTAAAGGTTCCAGCGGAGCGCCTGTTTTTAATGATAAAGGACATGTTGTGGGGATTGTATCAGCTACCAGAACAGTTACATACACAAAGGATAAAGGCGTTCAGATGGTAGTGCGTGATATTATCCCTGTTAGTGAGTTAAAGCAAATGTGCAACAGAGAAATTAAATCTCAAAATGCCGGTAAGAGATTTGTGCCCGGAATGCGCATGTAAATTGTTATAAAAATATTAGTTCCCAATTTTGAAAGCATTAGTTCCTGAGATTAGCTTGGGAGTTAGTGCTTTTGACGTATAATAGTGTTACCGTGAATTTAGTTCGTCATCTTCTAATAGAATGCACACAGTAAACTTTGATATCATAAATACTCGAATTTACGCATATTACTCCATAATAAGTTGAGTATGGTTCACATGGAGTTTTTCCATTTATGTTTATTTTTCTAAGCCGTATGTTTAATTTAATCCAGCACTTTTCCAATCTAATAAATAGACAAGAATAAATTACTTGCGTGCTGTGATGTGTTGATAATCAGTATTTAATCCTAATGGATTAATCTGCTATATTTCAAATTTACTTCTGAATAAATTGGTGTTACCGTTCGTAACGGCTTTCATTGTAATGTAAATACCTAAAAACAATTAGTAACTTTATCAGGACAGCTGACTTATAACTTGCTTGTCAATCGTCACTATTAATTAGGTATCTAAAAAGTAATCTTAAATCGATGAAGCAAATTTTAATTCCTTTAGCATTGCTTGTTCTGTTGTTCACAGGATGCAGCCAGAAGCATAAATCATCAAAAAAACAGGAGCGGCCCAATATTATTTTTATGATGTCAGATGATCATGCATATCAGGCCATTAGTGCCTATTCAGATAGGTTGATGCAGACACCGAACATTGATAGATTAGCTAATGAAGGTATGTTGTTTACCAATGCATGTGTCACCAATTCTATTTGCGCACCTTCAAGAGCTGTGATTCTTACAGGTAAGCACAGTCATATCAATGGAAAGATTGACAATTATTCTCCCTTTGACACCACACAAGTAACTTTTCCTCAATTACTGCAAAAAGCAGGTTATCAGACAGCAATGTTCGGTAAGTTGCATTTTGGAAATAATCCAAAAGGTTTTGATGAATTTAAAATTTTGCCCGGTCAGGGAGTTTATTATAATCCAGATTTTATAACAAAGAAGGAAGGGAATGTGCGGTTAGAAGGTTATGTAACCGATATAATAACCGATATGGCTTTAAATTGGCTGGATAATGAAAGAGACAAGGAAGAGCCATTTTTATTAATGTATTTGCATAAAGCACCTCACAGGGAATGGTTGCCTTCCGAAAGACATTATAAAACTTTTACTCAGAAAACATTCCCCGAACCTGAAACGCTATTTGATAATTACGAAGGAAGAGGTTCTGCTGCTAAAACTGCTGAAATGAATTTGTTGGCGCATATGAACTGGGCAGGAGATTCAAAGATATATCCGGAGTTAATGGATGAACTCGGAATACCGGAAACATGTAATTGGGATAAATCAGCTTTTGAGCATCAGGTTGGTCGTCAAACGCCAGAGCAGCTAGCCGCATGGGATAAAGTCTACGGGCCTATTAACGAAGACTTTAAAAAGAACTATAAAAACATGTCTGAAAAGGAACTGATGAAATGGCGTTATCAGCGATATATGCAGGATTACTTGGGAACCATAGCCTCGGTTGATGAAGGTGTTGGAAAAGTATTAAAGTATCTTGATGATAATGGATTGGCAGAAAATACCATCGTTGTGTATACTTCTGATCAGGGCTTTTATTTGGGTGAGCATGGATGGTTCGATAAACGCTTTATTTATGATGAGTCTTTTAAAACGCCACTTTTAGTTCGCTGGCCGGATGTTATAAAGCCGAAAAGTGTTAATACACAAATGGTACAGAATCTTGATTTTGCTCAAACATTTCTGGAAGCTGCTGGAATATCAGCACCTGTCGATATGCAAGGCGAAAGTTTGGTGCCTTTGTTTAAAGGTGATAACAGTGGATTTAGAGATGCAGCATATTATCACTATTATGAATATCCATCAATTCATATGGTCAAGAGGCATTATGGCGTGGTGACAGAAGATTACAAACTGGTTCATTTTTATTATGATGTGGATGAATGGGAGTTATACGATCGTAAAAAAGATATTCATGAAATGAAGAATGTCTACAATGATCCGGCTTATGCTGATGTTGTAGCCAAACTAAAAAAGAAACTTAACGAGCTAAGAGTTAAATACAATGACTCGGCAGAGCTTGATAGCACATACCTTCATAAATTCCTTAATAGAAGT
The DNA here is from genome assembly GCF_982718395.1 of Carboxylicivirga sp. NCBI lineage: Bacteria > Pseudomonadati > Bacteroidota > Bacteroidia > Marinilabiliales > Marinilabiliaceae > Carboxylicivirga > Carboxylicivirga sp. Next base: position 2,737 of record NZ_CEXQWX010000025.1, on the reverse strand, counting down.
AAATAATAAATCTAATTGCTTTTAGCAGTCAATAAGACAGAAAAAATAAGCACGGCCCGGTTGATCTGAATAAAACAGGATCGACCGGGCCGACTTTTAAAATTTTGTCAGTAACCAAGCTAATTATATTTTACTAAGTCTGTTATCAAACCCATATAGTATAACATACATAACTAACCGATCCGATTAGTTACTCTTTTCAAGGGTAAAGTAATTCATCATGGCTTTTAATTGCTCAGCATGCAAGTTAAGCTCTTCTGCACTGTTGGCTATTTCCTCACTACTTGCAGCATTCTGCTGTGTTGTATTGTTCATTTGCTGGATGGCAGAGTTAATTTGATTTACACCGTCACGTTGTTCTTTAGTTGATGCCGTAATTTCTTTAATCAACTGATTAGATTGCTGTATAGTAGGAATCGAACTGGTTAGTTTATCATTGGAACTCACAGAAAGTTGTGCGCTGGTCTCTGCTATTTTTATAATATCAGTAGCAGCAGCTTGACTCCTTTCGGCAAGTTTTCGCACCTCAGCGGCCACAACTGCAAAACCTTTTCCTTGTTCTCCGGCACGAGCCGCCTCAACAGCAGCATTAAGTGCGAGAATATTTGTTTGTGTAGCTATTTCACTAATGATTGCGATCTTGTTACTGATAAGTTTGTTTGATTCTGTTGCATTATTGGAGTCCACACTTGTATCCTGAATACTCTCAAATACATCCATTGACTTTTGTTCGCTTTCATTAGCATTTTGATAGTTTTGCTCAATATTAGCTACCATCTCTTCCATTGTAGTGGACACTTCCTCTAATGAAGCTGCCTGACTGCTTGCTCCTTGGGTTAGTACCTTTGTGCTTTTATTGAGTGTTTGACTGGCCAGACTAAGCTGGTTGGCTCCACTCTTTATTTCATCAACCACCTCTCTTATTTTTTCGTTCATCAGCATCAGAGCATCTATGAGTTCACTCACTTCATCTTTTCCTTCATTCTCGATGTCATGGTACAATTCTCCTTTTGCTAATGCCTGCGATAGGTTGAGTCCTGATTTAAGTGGTCGTATAATATTGAGTATGGTCGATCGGCTGATGATAAAACCTAGTATGATAGCAATAATCAGCAAGGACGTTATGGTGAAGTTAGATGATGTTATGGTTGCTGTCTCTTTTTTTTCTGCATTCTCCGCTAACCTTGCGCCATATACACCAACAAGTAAGGCAGCTTCCTGCATCTTCTTTTGTTCTCCTCCTTGCTCAATATTTTTCTGGACATAATTTTCGAATAGTTCTTCATACTCTTTATAAGCACTTTGTATTTTGGTTAAACACTCTTCCAAAGTTTTATCTTCAGCGCAATATTTATCAAACAGACCATTTATTTTCTTAATCTTGCTAACCGTTTTTTTGTAATCCGATTGGTTAATATCACCATTCGATTCAAGCGGATAGGCAATGAATTCCAATGAGGCTAATCTTACCTGGTTGTGAGCTTGCTCAATAAGTCTGGATACTTTTCTGTTATTATTGAGTGTTCTGTCAAAATTGATATTAGCACTTACAGTGTTACCTTTTCGTCCCCAGTTTTTAATAATCTTCTGTTTATCCAATTCAATGGCACAATAGGTCTCAAACGATTGCTTGTAAACATTTGTGTTAATCAGCAATGAATCAATATTGGGATCAATAAAAGCTTTATTGCTCTTTGCATGTTCAAGTTTGTTTATTGTTGAATCTAATACTTCGAATATGCCTTTAATCTGAGATGTGTCTTTATAATGAACAAAATACAATGCTTGTAAACGAGCACTCAGTAAATCCTTTTCAGCACTCACCAATTCATTTTTAGCATCAACGATACTTTTTGACTTTAATATGCCTCTTCTTCCGGAAAGTCCAACAATTATTATAAGAATAGCAGCAATTGAGAAGCTTATAGTTAAGCGTTGTTTAATGGTTGTGTTACGTGGTGAAAAGCGTTTCATTATAGAATTTTAATTAATAGGGTATTACATCCAAAACTTCTACTGAAAAAGTTTGAAAAAGATTCGATTTAAGTAAAGTTTTTGACGGATTATGTAGCAGGTTGTATTTCTATCTAATAAATAACGCCATTAAAAAGGTTCACTTCTTAATGGCGCTCTATAATTACTTTGTGTACTGTTCAATAATTAGTTTAATGGCTCTTTGACAGGCCGGGCAAAAATGATCGTGTCTTGTAAACATGATGCAGTTGGCAGCACTACGGTATAAACCTTTTGCTTTGTATTGGGCACCCTCAAAGGCACCAACATGACCGCTATATTTCATATTCGCCAATAAATGATCGTCCCAGGCTTTTTTATCCAGGAAGAAATCCTCCATTACCTTCTCATCGACTTTAGCTTTTCGCATTTCCACTCTTTTCTTTTGAACTTCAATGCTATGCTTGTCGTATTTCTTTTTATCCCATGGCGTAGGAAGAGGAGTGTCAGGTGTGAGAATGTCTTTCCATTTAATAGTTTCCGGATCGGTGTTAGCTGTCACATTTAACTCCCATGGCTCCAAATGCTCTGCATCCATTTCATAAGCTGTTGCTGAGGTGTAATATTCATCGGCCAAATCGGCAAAGTGATGGCCAAACTCATGCACAAATAAGTACTCCTGAAAAGCATTATTAACGGCTGCCGTGATATATAAGTTGTAAATTCCGCCGCCACCATAGATAGAATCGTTCATTAAGATTGCTGTAAACTCATAGGGAACAGC
>NZ_CEXQWX010000024.1:0-51719 GCF_982718395.1 Carboxylicivirga sp. | reverse complement strand
GATTGCTTTTCAAAATACGTATCATAAATCGATTGTGCTTGTATGCAGGTTGATAATGCTAATATACAAATGACTGATGTTATAAAAAATCTCATAATAATCATATTTAACGATGACTTACTAACAAAGATATATTTCTACTTTTTAAGAATATCTTTTTAAGAGAATTACTTTTTCTTTGCAATTATACTAGTTTTATCACATCAATATTAAGACTCTAAGCATATGGAAGTAATCGAACTTAACAAACTAAATCAGCTTCTTCAGGAATATTTTATCTCAACCGGATTAAAACAAGTACAAATAAATTACCTCTTAGCAGCCATATGGAGTGTAATCACATTAATTGCCGTTTGGCTTAGCTACCGGATATCGACCAGGTATGTGGTAAAACTTATTGAAAAAGTCATTTTCAAAACAAAGTCCAAGTATGACGATTTATTAGTTGAAAGACATGTATTCAAGCGTCTGGTCAACATTATTCCGGCACTGGTTGCTTATGCAATGCTGGATACCGTGTTTGATGCTTTCCCCGATTCGTCCATGCTGATATATCTGAGAAAGATAATCAGCAGTACCATCGTATTCATCATTCTTTGGTCGTTTAATGCGTTATTAGCAGTTGTTAATGACATATACAACACTTTCCCTTATGCTAAAGACAGACCCATTCGTGGTTTAACCCAAATTATCCAGATTGCAGCGTCATTTGTAACAGGTATCGTAATTGTTTCAGTGCTTTTTGATATTAATGTCAGTAAAATAATGACAGGCTTGGGAGCCACTGCAGCCGTCTTGTTATTGGTTTTTAAAGATACCATATTAGGTTTTGTTGCCAGCATCCAGCTCTCAGCCAATAAAATGGTTAGTGCAGGTGATTGGATCACAATGCCAACCTACAAAACTGACGGAGAAGTGTTGGATATATCACTTAACACAGTTAAAGTGCAGAACTGGGATAAAACAATCACCACCATCCCTACTTATAAAATGGTAGAAGATTCGTTTATCAACTGGAAGGGAATGGAAAACTCAAATGGAAGACGTATTAAGCGCTCCATTAATATTGATATGAAAACGGTGAAATTTTGCTCTTCCGAAATGATAAACCGCTTCAAAAAAATCAGATTACTAAAGGATTATATTACCAAGAAAGAGGAAGAGCTAATTTTGCACAATCAGCAAAAAGAAGGCGAATCGCTTTCGGAAAGCCTGGCAAATGGAAGGAGATTAACAAACATTGGTGTCTTTAGAATTTATTTGGAGGAATACATCAAGGAGCACCCCATGATTCATGATAAAATGACCTTCATGGTTCGACAACTTCAGTCAACTGAAAAGGGGCAGCCAATTGAGATTTACGCTTTTAGCAAGGATCAGGAATGGATTAATTTTGAAGCTATCCAGTCAGATATATTTGATCATGTATTGGCAGTAGTTAGCGAATTTGATCTGAACATTTATCAGCTACCCAGTGGTTCTGATTTTAATCCAAAAATTTTAAGCTAACTTCTTTATAATCGTTATAAATTGAAGCCTAAGTTTAATCAAAACTGATACAAAAATATGTAATCATTTGTTATTAAGCACTTTTAACACATTTCGCTTTGGTTTGAATTTAAAAGGATTAGCGCTCTAATTGCCATGATAGACTTCTATTATCGTTGGATTTTTACTTTTAATGTTTTATTTTCGTAGCAAACTATTAATAAAAGAGAGCAATTAGTTACGAATCCTAACAATTATCATATAAAGCATGGAGACCAGTTTACAAATTGATAGCCTTGATAAGAAAATCTTATCGCTAATCACTAAAAATGCAAGAATTCCCTTTCTAGAAGTCGCTCGTGAGTGTAAAGTTTCAGGTGCGGCTATTCATCAGCGCATACAGCGTCTTATGAACATGGGAGTTATTAAAGGATCAGAATTTATTATTAACCCGGCAAAGATTGGTTACCATACTTGTGCTTTCATGGGCATCTTCCTAAAAAAAGCAAGCTTGTTTGATAAAGTTGTTAAAATGCTTGAAGAAGTTCCTCAAATTGTAGAGTGTCACTACACAACTGGTCAATACGCAATTTTCATAAAGATTTATGCAAAGAGCAATGAACATCTGAAGCGGATTCTTCATGATAAACTACAAGCCATTGCCGGTATTTCGGCTACTGAGACTATTATCTCGCTGGATGAAAGCTTTAAAAGACAATTACCGATTGACTAAACAAAATCATCAGATAAACTAAAGGCTCCAATAAGGAGCCTTTTTTATATCCTGATAGTACCGTCAATAATCTTAAATAATGCTGCGTTGAATGTTTTAAAAGCTCCTTCCAGTAATGTGTAAAGCTTGGATGCGCGAACGGCATCGTCCGCAAGATTTTCACTTTGAAGTAAAGGTCGTTCATACTTCTCTTTGCCATTGCTTATAAGCAAATGAGGCAAAGTATTCATTGTGGCTTCAACAGCAAACTGGCCTTCTTCGATCACATGATTATTCAGCAGCAATGGATATGCCTCAAAGAAATTAAAAGTATTATCGCCTAAATACAGATGAAGATTTACACCCAAACTTAGCGGAATAACATAAAAGAAGTGGAATTTCTTTCTTTCGTCATTAAGTGAGATCTGCACACAGTTTTCAGCCCGGTTTGTCGGTGAAAATTTAATATTCCATTCCAGTTTTTCGAATGAAGTCAACTGATTTTTAATAGCACTAATCAATTCCAATCTTGGTTGTGCAATATTCATAAAATGATCATCTGCACCATATTGCGATGATAATTCAGTAATCGTTTCCTTCGATAAAGGATAAATATCAGACATGGTATATCGAATTTATTATTGCTGTCTGTTTGGAATCTCCAGGCACCATTTCCAAATCCAATCGACCAAGATACATGCCTCCCCATCCGACCTGATTAACCAATACCTCTTTGTCATCCATGTTCTTTACCATATCTGGTTTTTCCATGAATGTATGTGTATGGCCGCCCAAAATAATATCTATATGACGCGTTTGCTGAGCCACAACCACATCCGATACCTTTGTTGTTTTATACCGGTAGCCCAAATGCGATAAGGCAATAACCAGATCACACTTTTTTTCTTCCTTTAGTAATTTTGCCAACTTATTACCAATCTCAACCGGATCATCATACTTAGTCTTTTCGTAAGATTTAGGGTTGACCAATCCTGCCAATTCAATGCCCAAACCAATAATTCCTATTTTGACAGCACCTTTATTAAAAACTTTATAAGGAATGGTTGCACCTTTGAGCACGGTATCTGAGAAATCGTAGTTACTACATACAAATGGAAAGCGAGCCCTTTCAACATTTCCGGCCAATGCTTCTATACCATTATCAAATTCATGATTCCCAAGAGTTGCAGCATCATACCCCATTTTATTCATAAGGTCAATCTCCAACTTGCCTTTATAGATATTAAAGTAAGGTGTACCCTGAAAAATATCACCACTATCAAGTAACAAAATCTGCTCTTCCTCTTCCCTTATTTTACTGATCAACTCTGCTCTTCGCGCAAAACCACCCTGATTAGGCCATCGGGAGTGATTGGGTGGAAAAGGATCAATCTGACTATGAACATCGTTGGTGTGCAAAATAGTTAACTTAACAGGCGACTGTTTACAACTGCTTAAATATGGTGCAACACCTAGGGCTGCCGTTCCCCAGAGTGACTTTCTTAAGAATTTACGTCTACTGTTCTGCATAATAAATTCGATTATCAAGTTGACTATTCACCTTTCTTTGCTGCGCTGTTAAGTTTTCAATATGTAAAATAATGGCGTCTCGTACCTTCATCCCAGTACCAACGCGATGACTGGCCGACTGAAATATCTTAAAATGATCGCCTCCATCCGCCAGATAATCTGAAGTGGCTATGATATAATTTCTGTCCTTAAGTGCCTGATTGCCAACCTTAATATTAACAGCCTGATTATTCTTAATTCCAAAACTTGCCCCACTTATACCGTCACCACCTACACTGGCCATAAAATCAAATAAATCAATAACCTGTTGCTTCGATAGTGTAAGGTATATTACTTCATTTTCAAAAGGCATTAATTGATAGATGTTCTCAACTGTAATTTCGCCTTTACTAATTGGCACACGTAAACCTTTCACATTAATAATACAAATATCTGGCTTGACTTTGTTATTGCTATTATGGCATTCCTCCAGCAACAGATCGGAAACAAAATTCGATAGCAATCCTTCTGGAAATCCACCACTTAACTCACGTTCTGCACTACCAATCGGTCTTTGCATCTCTGCCATCAAGCTATCCCGATAAGGTTTAATGTACTGTTCAACCCCTTGATCATTACCGACCAAACTGTCGATTGACAAATAATTTGCTGTAGCGTTCTTAAGCTTATAGTCCTTGGAATTACATCCGGAATTAAGCAACACTACCAGCATTAAGATGCTAATTAACTGCATTTTAAAATTTCTCATCAAGATACAATTAGGTAATTACCACATTATAACAATGCACAAGAATACAAAAAGGTTTTAAGAGTATGATTAAATTATTATGAAAAAAACAAGAAAGCTACCTTTGCTGGGTAGCTTTTACAATATTATTTGATTCGTTCGAGGTATTTTTTTCGTATTCCCATCAGATATTCCCGATCAATATTCGGATTATAGATACGGACCATATCAATTATACCAAAATCCTGATGTATATGACCAATTGCCGCATCAAACTTACTATGGTCCCAATTATTCTTCACCCTATTTGTTAAATCTTCAAAGAACTTCCAAGGCAATTTATGTGGTATTGTGAAGTAACCATGGTCTTTCTCATCCAAATCAAAATAAACACCTTCATCAATTTCTTCAAGAGTAAAAAACTTCTTAAGCCGAATAATGGCTTGTCCGATTACATTTTTAGGTTTCTTTTTAAATTCAATTCCTTCATCAATATACCCTGCCTGAAGATCAACAATCTGATCAAACGAATCGAGATGCCTCACCCTGATTACATGGTAATCCTTATTGTATAAATGAACTGTACCTGCAGCAGCATTAAAGTTCGTTGCAAAGTACCTCTTAATGTTCTGCGTCGCACGAGTTACTTCTTCGAGCGTATAAAGCCGTTTAAGAACCAGGTAAACGTAAAGCGGTTTTGAATCTGATGGAATATCACTGTAATAACCAAAATAGCCGGGAAAGGGCTCTGGTGCTTCCAAAACAAAGGTGTTGGGTAGAATCTTATCTTGCATGGTTACCAACGATTCCTGTTTCAGGAGGTTACCATACCGCTGTAGAATAATCTTTTTTGTACTCATAGATGTGTGTTTAAATTGTTTAACCTCCGCTTTAATATTTAATTTGTCATCTAAAAAGTTAAAAAAAAATCAATAGGAATCAAACCCTCTACTCAATTTACCCTTCATGATCCCTAACAAATACTAATTCATTTTCATTTGATAAATCAGGTTTGTAATAATATCCTGACTCATTAAAAGCGATTAAATCGTCAGGTTTATCAATCTGATTCTGAACAATGAAGCGTGTCATTAACCCTCTTGCTTTTTTAGCAAAAAAGCTTATCACTTTATACTCTCCATTTTTCCAGTCCTTGAAAATAGGTGTAACAATCCGCTTTGAAAAAGTTTTCTTATTGATCGCTTTAAAATATTCATTGGAAGCCAGGTTAATCAATACATCAGAACCTTGTTCATTCATATCTGACTCCAACAAGCGGGAAATTTTGTTTCCCCAGAAATCGTATAGATGTTTATGCTTGCCCACAGGAAGCTTTGTCCCCATCTCCAATCGATAAGCCATTATATTATCCAATGGTCGAAGCAAGCCATACATGCCCGACAAAAGTCTGAGCTTCTCATTGGTATATTGAATTTCTTTCTCCGATAAAGAATATGCATCCAAGCCTGCATAGACATCACCTTTAAATGCGAATAAGGCAGCTTTCACATCCTGTTCTTCAAATGGATATTTCCACAACTGAAAGCGGTGATGATTTAATTGCGCCAATTTCGAACTGATCTTCATCAGTTTCATTAATTTATCTTGCTTGACTTTTTTTAATTGTGTAGCTATCTGTTTAGCTTCTTTGGGAAAGCGTATATCTGAGCCTGCAACCTTAGGTGCTGGTGTTTCAAAATCTAATGATTTGGCCGGGGAAATAACTATATTCATGCTTTTAATCAATATTAGGTCTAATGTCTGTTATTATTCGTTTTCAACAAAATCTACAGCCTATAAGTTCAAGTATTGACACAAAAAAAGGACCACATATGCAGTCCTTCAATTTTATCAATTGTGTTGTATTAATCTGTAATAATCACTTCAACTCCTGCATTTAGTAACTTTTCTTTATCCTCCTCTGAGATTCCACTATCTGTCACTAATATATCAACTTCCTTAATTTGTCCTATAACAGCCAGACTTCGCTTTTTAAACTTGCTCGAGTCCATCACCAAAATCACCTTCTTGGCCATCTTTAACATGGTTCTGTTTAAAGCAGCCTCCTCAAGGTGCGGTGTACTGAATCCAAGGTTAACATCGATTCCATCAGCCCCGATAAAAAGTTTGTCACAAAAGAAATTCTTAAAGTTATTCTGGGCAATAGAACCAACTAATGAAAGAGATTTCTTGCGCATCACTCCACCCGGCATAATTACATTAATCTGCTCAAACTCTGCAAGCGGTCCTGCTATATTTAAGGCGTTAGTAATAACTGTCAGATTCTTGAACTTACCTAAATGACTTGATACTTCCTTGGTGGTGGTACCACTATCCAACACAATTGTGTCGCCTTCTTCAATCAATCGTGCAGCTCTTCTCCCGATTGCCTCTTTCTCCTTGGCATTTTTCACTTTCTTATCTGAAAGCTTCATGTCCAAGGTTACCTTATCAGTTTTGATGGCTCCTCCACGGGCACGAATCAGTAAATTTTTATGCTCTAACTGGGTGAGATCATTTCGAATGGTCACCTCACTCACTTTAAATTGTTCACTCAAATCATGAACATTAACCTGACCTTTTTCATCAAGAAATTTAAGGATTAGACCTCGACGGCCAACGGTAGTATTCGGATCAAAATCGTTCATTGCTTCTACTTTTCAACACTCATAATGTTACAACAACCAATAGTTGACCATTGTATAGCGCTAATTATTTTTACAAAATAAATAAAAAAATCGTTGAGCAAGAAAATGAAAGCAATTTAGTTTCAAACTGTTGCCATAACTTTTCAAAAGAAACCTCATTTACCTTCTTATTATTTCTTTATACAGCAATTCGAAAGACTTAGCATTTCATTATTAAGCTTACGAAACATCAGAAGGCAATAAGACAAGTCTGCATGATCATTCCTTTTTCGATATTTTCTTATTTTTCGCCACAAATTACGGATTGGAGATATGGATAAGGCAGATTTATACACGTTGGATGATTTTTTCGCGATAAAAAAAGTTGATGCCCATCTTCACTATTATACTTCCAATACTTGTTTTTTAAAGCTCGCCAAGCAATTCAATACTCATTTGGTTTCGATCAACGTAGATTTTCTCGAAGATGAATGGATGGCTTTAAACAAACAAACTAATATTGCCAGACAACTAAAAGGCGAATCTCCTTCTGACTTTTCTTTCATTGGTGCGGTTCCAATGCGCCAGGAACTAAATGAAGATGTGATAATTAAGGCCTGTTTGCAGATTAAAAAAGAAAAGAAAAACGGTGCTATCGGCGTTAAAATCTGGAAGAATGTTGGGATGAAAATCACCTTCAATAATCAGTTGGTGATGATCGATCATCCTCTTTTTGATCCTTTGTTAAATAAGTTGACCGATATTGATCTGCCGCTTTTGGGACATTTTGGAGAACCTCGCAACTGCTGGTTGCCACTGGAAGAGATGACTGTTGAATCGGACAAAAGATATTTTAGCTCCCATCCTGAATTTCATATGTATTTGCATCCCGAATTCCCATCATATGAAAAACAGATTGAAGCCAGTAACAGGATGCTTGCCAAAAATCCCAAGCTCCGATTTATTGGAGCTCACCTGGGCAGTAGTGAGTACAGCATAGATGAGATCGCCAAACGTCTGGATGCTTTTCCTAATATGTACATGGATATGGCCGAACGGGTATGCCACTTACAATATCAGGCTGCTGAAAATCATCAGGCTGTTTATGATTTTATGATCCGCTACCAGGACAGGCTACTCTATGGTTCTGACATGGTTTTTACTGACAATAAAACCGAAAAAGAGCAAGTAGAAGAAGTTAAAAGCCGATGGTTAAATCAGTGGGCGTTTTTTACACAGCAGGATATTCAAAGCACCTGGGAAGTTAACAAATCGTTCAGAGGGTTAGGTTTGCCCAAATTGGTCATTGATAAGATTTACTATCAGAATGCTTTAAAAGCCTACCCTTTACTTACAATGGTATTACGATGAAGCTATACATGGCGCCTCTTCAAAGCTACACTACTTCATTTTACCGAAAAGCTCATGTAGCAACATACAGTAAAATGGACAAATATTTTACGCCATTTTTTGAAGTTGATCACAAATCGAGCGAGATTCCGTCAGGTCATCCGGAACTATCAAAGGCACTCAACGATAGTCTAAGAGTCGTACCGCAAATAGCTACCAACAACGGTAGTTTCCTAGCAGACTTTGCCAAACAAATGAAAAACCTTGGTTTTAACGAGATAAACCTGAATGCGGGTTGTCCTTTTCCCATGTTGGTAAAAAGGCAACGCGGTGGTGGTCTATTGTCAGATCCCGACCTGATGAAACAAATGCTGGATGAATTTTACGAGGCTGATACCGGCATTACGTTATCGGTGAAGATGCGCCTGGGACAAACCGAATATGCAGAAGGAGAAACTATCACTAAGTTACTCAATCACTACCCGTTGAAAGAGCTAATAATTCATCCACGATTAGTAACTCAAAAGTATTCAGGTGAAGTTGATTGGGATCAATTTGAACGCTTACAAAATATGAGTCAACATGCTTTAATTGCAAATGGTGATATTAACACCCCGGAAAATGCTGCAAGTCTAACCAAAAGGTTTTCACAGATAAAAGGTTTGATGCTGGGACGGGGACTGTTATCCAATCCATCCCTACACCTGCAAATTAAAGAAATTGACACTGCTAGGGAGTTAATTTTTAAACTTCATCAATACTATTTCAATTTGATTACTTCTTTTTATAATGATTGGAACCAAATCTTTAATCATCTCCAAACTTTTTGGTACTATCCCCTTCAAAAGTCATTAAGCTTAAAACGCCATTACCGTCGCCTTAAAAAACATAACAAACCTGACAGCTACCGGGAATGGCTGAAAAAACTGGAGATTACATATTAAAAACGACATGTAGAGTCATTAATACTCTTATGACTTATTCTCATTAACGACTATAACAAGAGTATTTAATGCTTTTACATTTTTATCACTGCATGACAATACTCAAATCATATTCACATTAAAATGGTACATTTGTAGTCCAAAATTCGCAACCATGGTTATAGAAGAAGTTAAAAGCATATTGGAACACGAGGCGCAAGCCATTCAAAACATTCCGGCAACTGATGATTTTCTTAAGGCAGCCGATTTAATTTATGATTACGTGCATCAAAAAGGAGGAAAACTGATTACATCGGGTATGGGTAAAGCGGGTCAGATTGCCATTAATATGGCCACTACCTTCAGCTCAACCGGTACACCTTCATGCTTTTTACATCCCAGCGAAGCGCAGCATGGCGACCTGGGTGTTGTTCAGGAAAATGATGTGCTATTAATGATTTCCAACTCTGGTAAAACAAGAGAAATCATCGAGCTAATTGACCTGGCAAGAGGCTTAAGACCAAATATTCCAATTGTGGTGATTACAAGTAATACTGAGTCAGTGTTGGCCAAAGAATCAAATGTGTGCATCAGCACCGGTAACCCTAAGGAAGTATGCATTTTAGGTTTAACACCAACTACATCTACTACCACTATGACTGTTATTGGCGATGTATTAGTCGTTCTTTTAATGAAGAAAATTAATTTCTCAAACAGTGAATATGCTAAGCGCCACCATGGTGGCTACCTGGGACATAAATCACGTGAGGCGGCAGGAATAAAAAAATAATTATGGGATTTAACTGGAAACAACTTCAAAACGGTTCGGATATCCGGGGCGTGGCCCTAACGGGCATTGCCGGTCAGGAGGTTAACCTTAATGCCGATATTGTTGCTAAGCTGGGGAAAGCTTTTTATCATTGGTTGAGTCAGAAAAACGAAGGAATTGATCAACTAAAAATAGCCGTAGGAATGGATTCCCGCTTATCGGGACCTGAGCTTAAAGAGGCTTTTATTAATGCCCTGGTTCAATCAGGTGCAGAAGTATATGATTGCGGTATGGCCTCAACGCCTGCCATGTTTATGACGACTGTTACTGCTCCCTACAATACTCATGGGGGCGTTATGTTAACGGCCAGTCACCTGCCTTTCAACCGAAATGGTCTTAAGTTTTTTACGCCAAAAGGTGGTCTTGAAAAGCAAGATATTACAGATATTCTTCAAATTGCTGAGACAGGCAGTTTTGAACCTGCTAAAAAAGAAGGGTCATTTTGCGAACTGGATTTCATTGATATCTATTCGAATTTGCTTGTTGAAAAAATACGTAAAGAGGTTAACTCAAAAGATAACTATGAGCAACCACTTTCTGGTTTTAAGATGACGGTTTATGCCGGAAATGGTGCGTGTGGTTTCTATGCACATAAAGTATTGGAGGTGCTTGGAGCTGATGTTAGCAGCAGCCAATTTCTTGATCCAGATGGTAAGTTTCCTAACCATGTACCAAATCCGGAAGATGCTATTGCCATGAAATCGATTTGTGATGCGGTTAAGGAACACAAAACCGATATCGGTATTATTTTCGATACAGATGTTGATCGCGCTGCCATTGTTAATCACAAAGGTCAGCCAATTAACCGCAACGAGCTGGTAGCTTTATCGGCTGTTATTGTTAATGAAGAACATCCGGGTGCAACAGTTGTTACGGATTCAATCACATCTGACGGACTTGGCTGGTTTATCAATGATGTGCTAAAAGCCAAACATCACCGGTTTAAGCGTGGTTATAAAAACGTGATCAACGAAGCCATTCGTTTAAATGAAGCGGGCGAAGAATCATGGTTAGCGATTGAAACATCAGGACATGCAGCCTTAAAAGAGAACTACTTCCTCGATGATGGTGCTTATCTGGTGACTAAGTTCATCATTAAAATGGCTCGTCTGAAAGAAGAAGGTAAAACACTTACTTCGTTGATTGAGCAATTACCGGTTCCTGCTGAAAGTAAAGAGTTCAGAATTAATATTACCAACTCAGACTTTAAGGCCTATGGTGAGAGGGTGATAAGCGAACTCGGTCATTTAGCTGCTTCAAAAAGTGCGTGGGAATTGGTGCCAAACAACTATGAAGGAGTTCGGGTTAGCGTTAACAAAAATAACTTTAAAGGCTGGTTCCTTTTACGTCTTTCTTTGCATGATCCGGTTATTCCTTTAAATATTGAATCGGATACCGAAGGAGGCGTTGAGTCTATTGCCCAGGAATTGGTTGAGTTTTTCAATAATTTCACGGAACTTGATTTAAAATCATTAATAAACAGATAAGATGAGACTTTTAAAAGAGAATGTAATAGGTGTTGTTGTTGACATTCAGGAGCGATTATTCCCCCATATTAATGATCATGAACAGCTCGAAAAAAACACTAAAATATTAGTTCAGGGATTAAAAGCTCTAGAAGTGCCAGTATTGGTTACAGAGCAATATAAAAAAGGCCTTGGCAATACCATCGAAGGTATCGAAGCATTGGTAAAAGATGATCCTCATTTCGAGAAGATGGCTTTCAGCTGCTGTGGTGAACCAAGCTTTATGGAAGCTATAGAAACCAGCTCGAAACGTGTTGTTATTTTAGCCGGAATGGAAGCCCACATTTGCATGCTGCAAACGGCTATCGACCTTAAAGAAAGAGGTTTCACTCCGGTTATTGTTGAAGACTGCGTCAGCTCACGAACAGAAGCTAATAAGAACATTGCTTTGAAACGCTTCCGTCATGAAGGCGTTATTATCACCAGCTACGAATCTATTTTATTTGAATTATGCCGTGTAGCCGGATCTGATGCATTTAAAACCATCAGTAAATTGGTTAAGTAATTGATTTTGCATATTTTGCAAGCCACTCTTTTTTCAGAGTGGCTTTTTTGTTTCTATAAAGTGAATGATTGAGGTATGAGAAGGATTTTTGGGATTGGAGAAACTGTGCTGGATATCATCTTTAAAAATAACCAACCGGTTGCGGCAAAAGCAGGAGGCAGTTCATTAAACACATTGGTATCACTGGCACGCGTTGATGTTCCGGTTAATTTCATAACTGAAATAGGTCGCGATAAGGTTGGAGACAATATCATGCAGTTTCTAAGCGAAAATCACCTTAATACTCAATATGTTTGTCGCTTCGACGAAGGAAAATCAGCAGTTGCTTTGGCTTACCTCAATGAACAAAATGATGCTGAGTATGAATTCTTTAAAGAC
Organism: Carboxylicivirga sp.; assembly: GCF_982718395.1. Lineage (NCBI taxonomy): Bacteria > Pseudomonadati > Bacteroidota > Bacteroidia > Marinilabiliales > Marinilabiliaceae > Carboxylicivirga > Carboxylicivirga sp. Next base: position 39,124 of record NZ_CEXQWX010000024.1, on the reverse strand, counting down.
TACCCAAAACAAAGATTACAAGGCAAAATTCCTGATTTTGGCAAGGATGACATTATAATATTTGGCTCTTTCTTTGGTCTTAATCCGGCTGTTCGGCCCCGTTTGATAGAATATTTACAGGCAGCCAGAGAGAAAGGAGTATTGATTATTTATGATCCAAATTTCAGAAAGCATCATTATGAAAACAGGGAGAAGTTAATATCTGTAATCGAGGAAAACTTTCGATTTGCTGATCTTGTCAGAGGCAGTGATGAGGACTTTATGAATATTTATGGATTGAGTAATCCAAATGAAGTATATGCGCAGGTATCACCACATTGCAATAACCTGGTAATTACAGCAGGTGCGAATGGCGTTTATACGTTTAGCATGGGCTACAAACGGCATTTCAAGGTGCCCATTATTAACCCGGTAAGTACCATTGGAGCCGGTGATAATTTCAATGCAGGTATCATTAAGGCTATTTTAGATTGTCAGATTCAGAAATCAGATGAATTGATTCTGACATCGGATGACTGGCTTAATATCGCAGCCTATGGCATTGAGTTCTCTTCAGAGGTTTGCATGCAAATAGACAACTATGTGAATACTCGATTCAAAAAAAGCCTTGCTGACAATATTAAACGCCGTATTGCATCAAATTAAAATTAAACTGCCTAATTGTAAATCTCATCATGGGTGTAGAAGCCGGAATCGTGTATAAGTACCTTATCGACGTTATCCTGTGTTACTGCTACCGAAGGTATTTTTAAGACAGGCACATCCATTTTCCCATTATTAACAGTGGAAGTGGCAATATCTTTTGCCGACTTCTTCGCCACAATCAATTGAATCATCGCTTCAGCAGCCTTATTAGCAGCTTCTTTTAACGGATGAAAAGCTGTCATTTGTTGTTTACCGTTAATAATATTTTTAGCTCCATCCAATGTAGCATCCTGACCACTGATGTAAACATGCTTGTCAATATTCCGGTTATCAATTAGTTGAATACATGCATCAGCCATTCCATCAAAACCGGCAAATATTAAGTCTGGCACTTTACCGGAATGGGATATATACTGATCCAGTTCAAAAGCAGCATTCTGCCCACTCCATTCCTCCGTAAAAGTCTCATAATTAATTGATATTGCACCCCTGTTAACATGAGGCTGCAAATACTTTTTAATAGATTCCATTAACTCGACTGCATTACGGTCATATTTATCTCCGCCAAGAATAACGGCATCACCAGAAGGCTTAACTTTTATCATCTCGTCAACCATCATTTTGCCCAAAGCATCGTTATCACCTGTGACAAAAAAGTCGAGTTCGCAATTTTTTATTAAACGATTATATGCAAGTACACTTATATCCCTTTCATGAGCTTCTCTGACAATTGCTGCAGCTGTATTGGCATTAACAGCTATAATAGCCAAGCCATCAATACCTTTATCAAATAACTCCAAAGCTTTTTGGTATTGTTTAGCCTCATCTCCATCAGCATGTTCAGTGTATACAGTATACCCTTTCGATTCAGCAAATTCTTTAAAGTAATTTGCTTCCTTCACGTAGCGTTCAGTTTTATTTGTTGAATATAAAAAACCGAGTTTAATATTTTCATCCTGATTACAGGCCGTTAAAAAGAAGAATACTACAAAACCGAAGAGGTAAATTGAGCTACGCATATTTATATTGAATTTAAATCACTGCTTTTGGTGATAAAATTAACATTTTATCGTAATAATATTTTCAAAACATGATTTTTTTCACAACTTTCGGAAACAATTTGCAACTAAAACAACCGACAGAATGAAATGGAAAGATCTAAAGATTCGCGCCAAGATAGGTAGCGGATTTGCCTTAATAATGTCAGTCATTATTGTTCTGGGTACCATTATATTTTTTAACCTGAGACAAGTAGATAAAGGTATTACTAAACTAACCTCCACCTATATACCTATTGTAAGAGAAGCCGGAAAGCTGGATCGTTACTGGCATGAAACAAGGGAGTTCGCTCGTTCTTATGATTTTACCGGTGAAGACTATTTTAAGCAGAGGGCTGAAAAAAGTTTTGATAAGATGAATACAGCTCTGATAAAACTCAAAGAGGTTCTTGGTGACAACCTTGAAATAATGAGTGATGCAGGTGTTGATATTCCCACACTTATTGATGAAGCTGAAAGATATCGTGATATAACCACAGAGTATTATAATTTATATGGAGAATCAGCTATTAACAAAAAACGCTTTCTGTCTTCACTTAAAGAATTAAGATCAAGTACCAATTCAAATACTAGATTAGCACGTCAGGAGTTATTTAGCATTGCTGCCGACATTTATAAGCTGGATGCGGAACAGGATTTTTTCGAAATTGAAGAGCTTAAAGAAGCTTTTGAAGCTATCAAGAACAAAATCAACCAGCGCTCCTACCCTTCAACTGACAAAGAACTTATTCAGGGTGCAACTGAGGCTATAGATCTGTACCTAAATAAGCAAAGGCAACTAAAAATGGCTGAGTTAAAACAATTTGAATTGGCCAAAAGAATCATGTGGGAAGTTGGAGCTACTTCAGATGTTGGATTAGATTTGATGATGGAGATGGGTGATAAGAGTGCTGTGATAATAAACAAACAACAACGAATTCTGTATTTGGCTTTGTTTGTGATTCTGGCATTATGGTTTAGTCTGGTTTTCTTTTTATCCAGAGCTATTGCCAGACCCGTTGAAAAGAGCATCGCTCAAGCACAAAGACTTGCCAAGGGAGACTTAAAGGTTGAATTTACAGCTGATAGTAAAGATGAAGTTGGTCAATTAGCAATGGCTCTCAATTCGATGGTTATCAATCTTAAAGCCATGGTTGAACAAGTAAGTGAGAGTGCAAAACAAATTGTGCATGCCAGCTCTCAGCTAAGTCAGGGAGCAACCGAACTATCGGATGGCGCCACCCAACAAGCATCATCAGCTGAAGAAGTTTCCTCATCCATGGAAGAGATGTTTGCCAACATTCAACAAAATACAGAAAACTCAAGAGCCACAGAAACAATTGCTGCGCAGGCTTCAAAAGGGATTACAGATAGCAATAATGCATCGAAAGTAGCCAGTGAATACATCGAACAAATCTCAGAAAAAATTAATGTTATCAGTGATATTGCAATGCAAACCAATATACTGTCGCTTAATGCTGCTGTTGAGGCTGCTCGTGCAGGTCAGGAAGGGCGTGGTTTTGCTGTGGTTGCTGCTGAAGTAAGAAAGCTGGCTGAAAGAAGTCAGCAGGCAGCCAGCGAAATCACTCTGGCGTCGACTGATACACTTGAATCATCAAGAGTGGCAATGCAGAAGCTTGATCATATCACGCCAGAGATAGAGAAAACTGCTAATCTGGTCAAAGAAATTTCAACTGCTTCTATGGAACAATTGAGTGGTGTTGAACAAATTAACAGTGCATTGCAACAGCTCAATCAAATAACACAACGAAATGCTGCAAGTGCTGATGAAATAAGTAATGCCGCTTATTCATTGGAGCAGTTATCACAGCAACTGGAAGAAGCTGTGGAAGTTTTTGATAAAGAATAAGTAAATTCATAAAGTGAAATAGCAAAGCCAGCTTTTACCCTTAAAAGCTGGCTCTATTGTAAGTCAACATTGTATAACTTTGCCTTAAGCTGTATTTTATTAGCTTTTTACAAATCGTATTACCTCTTCCCAATCTGAAAATTGGATACGTATAAGGTAAATACCAGGCATCAGGTTTCCAACATAAATAGGTGAAGATTCCTTACACATCATCACTTGCTTTCCATCAAGAGACATGATTGAAACCTCTCTTGCTCCAATGGCATTATTGTAGTGCAGATAATTATCTACAGGGTTAGGGTAGATATTAACTAAATCTCTAACTTCACCATCTTCTGTACTGACATCCAAAGAAATATCTTTTACCAAATCAATTTCAACCGGTAATCCATGAATCGAAGTAAATTCCAGAACCGTTGTATTATTGTCAACACTGATTACAGTGCATTTTTCGTGTGGCTCTTTTAACTGGTAAGCTCCGTTTAAAGTCACGCGAACCATTCTCTCTTCTACCGGCGCAGTTCCTGTTAATTTTGTTGGCACTTCCATGTTTATTGAAGGATCGGCAAATGCAACTTTGACTTCTCCATCACCTGAATCTTTAGCAACAATAATACATGGATATGAACTACCTTTAACAAGAGCCAAAGAGATATTATTATCTGCTTTAAACACTACATAACCCGTGTATGAAGTACCCGAATGATCAACAATATGTGCCACATCATCTTTTCGAATTACCTCATAAGGCTTATTGGAAGATGCCATATTATTCTTGAACTGGCTTAATGCAGTGCTATTTGTTTGTATAAGCATTGCATATTCGTAATTTGCATCAACAGGTGCTTTACCATGATCAATCCATGCCGTCGCAAAATCACCGTAATTCACACTCTTACTTTTATTATCTCTTGACTCCTGAGTATCTTTAGAGATATGAAGTGTTCCGGAAGGCAGATAATAGCCATTTCCTTTTGTATCCATTAACATTACAGGTTCGCTTATTTCCAGGTTATTTGCATAGGGAAACATGCTTATGCTTTGATCCTCAAACAAAAATGATTCTGATGTATTATTTAAAGCTGTCTGAAATAATGTTGTTTCAGTGTTATACTGCGAATTACTATTATTGATATTACTCCCTAAACAAATAATTTGATTATCGAAAAAGAAAACAGATTTACGGGCAATAAAATCATCCGTGTAATTGGTATAATCATTTTCATCAAGCAACATCCCAAATACTCCATTTCCATCAAGTGAACAAGCTCCCGCAAACTCTGAATTTTTTGAACGTTCATTCAGACTTCCACCAGAATAGTTAAGCAAGTCATATGGTAGATGAATTGTTGTTGCTCCTGGAAATCGGTTCCAGTCCCAGCCTTCAAGCACAAAACCACTATTGGCTGCATCAATTGGCGAACTAGATGCCAGTATTTGGATGGTTCCATAACTCTGATACCTACCATACCGGTTATTTGATGTGTAAATCTCAGTTCCTGTAACGATATTATTAAATCCTTTAGTGGCTACCAACCAATCCTCTCGACGATGCAAGTTTAGTGCACCATAGTTAAGGCTCACATTACCTGAAGGAGCACTTGCTGCTCGAATTCTCTGATTCCTGAGTTCTCTATAAAGATCCTCTTTGTATTCGGTTAATCGCATATATTCAGCAGCACACTCCTCATCAATTGGATCAGTTGCTTTAGCCAAATATGCAAAAGCATTTATAGCACCTGTTCCCAGTTTCTGATTTATTGGATGGCGACCACATACACTATTCGCTAAAGATCGGAGGTTAGCATAACCGGAATGCACAAACAAAGCTTTTTTAAAATTATTACGAGCTTCCTCAGATAAATTAAAATGCGTATTTCCTACATAATTAAGCACTTCACCCAAACCACCATAACCACCATTCATATATCCGGCATATAGCATTCCATGATGAAAGCCCGAACCATCTGGTTTGAAACCTCCCATTGTACCTACGCTTGGCTGCATAACGGCATCCATCCACCGGGTAAATGATTGCATATCCCGGACTAGCTCTGGTGAATCATCGCGCAACATTATCGCCATCAATCGTCCTGGTATAATTGTATTCCATGCATCAACAATTCCCTGGAAATTATCTACTTGTGGTAATTGTCTCACTTCCGGTACACCTGTCCAGTATTGAATCATCTCAAAAGCCTGAACAAATTTTCCTTTAGCCTTAAGTACATCCTGCATAAGCCAGATTGCTTTAGGAAACCCCCTGAAGCCATATCCATAGTGATGATTGGTTCCCAGTCCACTTCCAACAGTAAGTCCCTGGTCATATAACCAATCAAGAAGATCACAAAACATATCGTCAAAACCTGTCTCCTCATTATGATACCAGGCTTTGGCTATGTCATATATTAAATCGTTAAGATCATCAAACTTCTTATCACCATTGGCATATACATACTCGTCAGCAGGCACAAAAGCTGCACCCTTTATATTACTTCCACTCCTCTGAATATTGAGAGCTGAAAATTCTCTTTGTATAGCACTGATGCGAGATGATGAAGGTGCCGAACCTGCTATTGCACTTGTTATACGTTGTCTTATTTCTGTAAAAGCTGCTGTTTCTTCAGTATTTACACTGGCAGGCAGGTTTAGCTCATACTCATAAGTATTATGCCAATGCCAAAGGGCTGCCCAATGGTTGCTATTCATATCCGGATTGATAAAGTCAAGTTGCGCATCGGGCGTAACACGATCATTAATACGTTCCGAGGGAAATTTCATCCTATCAAAAAACAATCGCCCTCCAGTTGAAGTTGAAGGTGCAATAATGCCAACGGATGTCAAGTTTTTATCATACTTCGACCCTAACATATCTTCGTCGAAACGAACCCAACAAGCTCTCCATCCTATAAAATTAAGATGGTAAGAGAAATAATATTGTAAGGTTCCACCACTATTACGAAACTCAAACTTAAGATCAGCCTCCTTTGGGGTTTCATTGTATATCCATAAAATCATCCCCCCTTTATATGTTTGGCAGGCTTGCGCTAATCCAGATGGATTAGATATGCTTATTTGACTGCCCGGATTCCAATCCCATCGTATTGATTCACTTCCCATTTTATAATGGTCTGAGGACATGGACAATTCACTTTGTGGTGACCAGTTGGAAGGAATACTACCTTCAAGTCCTAGATAATCCTGAGCAGAAAGTGATAATGAGAGTATAACAAAATAGAGTGAAACGAATCTTTTCATACGATAACATTTAATTAGAATGCAAATAAATTCACTAATAGTAATCCTTTATTCACAATCCATTTGATTTAGTGCATTTAACCTGATGTTAAAGTATATATCCTTTACAATATAAGGATGCGTTAAACGTACATTTTAGGTGTGAAAATTATCCAAAGCAAGAAACATTTTCCACTGAACACCAACATCCTACAACCTTAACAATCAGTGAACATACAAGCATAAAAAAGCCATCCCGGAAGAATGGCTTTTATAAATTAATCAAAATATTGGGTCAGTTTTAATGTCCTTCTAAAACTCACTCGACTCAGGCAAATCATATTTTGCATGGTTATTCTTCATTTCTTCGTTCCACTCAAAAAAACGTTTCTTCATCTTTTCAACTAACTCTGGATGCTGATCCATTAAGTTATTAGTTTCACCAATATCTGTTTTTAAATCGAACAGTCCATAAGAATCACTTCTTCCGTAGTAACGAAGCTTCCAGTTTTGATACCTTACTGCCCAACCTGTATCATCCCCGTTATAGGTTTTATCATGGCGTTCCAATGCACTATTAGGTTGGTCATAAGTACGCGGCTCTCCCTTCAGGTGAAACCCGGTCCAGAATAACCATTCGTGAGGATCAGTTGTTATTTCGCCTTTTAGGTAGGGTAAAAGGTTAACACCATCTATTGTTGCGTCTGGTAAAGGAATATCTAGTGCTGCATGCAAGGTTGGAAAGATATCTGTACCACTAACCGTGCTTTCATAAACCTTATTTGATGGGAAATACCCTTCTCCACTTAATACCAATGGCACGCGAATACCACCTTCCTCAAGAATGTATTTATTTCCCTTTAAAGGCGTGTTATCAGCATAGGTACGCGGTGATCCTCCATTATCAGATATAAACACAACGATTGTATTATCATCAAGTTGCGATTGCTTAAGCTTGGCCATTAATTTGCCAATGGCATCATCAAGTTTATTCAAATGGTATAAGTAGCGCTGACGTCCTTCTGGTGTATTGGGCTTTACAGTATTCACGTACCACTCCAGGTACTCATCCCAATCTCCTGTTGACGGATCCCAATCAGGCACTTCATCAATATTCATGGCCTTTAGATCATCCTTAGGTATTTGATGTGTGAATAAATGAACCGCATTAAAAGAAACCTTCAGAAAAAACGGATCCTGTTTATATGCATCTATATAATCAAGAGCTTTATCAAGAATAATATCGGTTGAATAACCTTCCATATCTACTTGATTATCGTTCTCCCAAAATGGACCAATACCAAGATGATTAGCCATTCGTTCAGAGAATCCTTGGCGATCAGAAGCTTTATGGCGAAGGTAATCCATTGTACCTCCCTCTTTACCAAAGAAATAATCAAAACCATGTTGTGTAGGATACTCTGGAACACCTGGCCCATTATAGCTTCCATAATGCGACTTACCTACCATACCAGTCTTGTAACCTTGTACTTTTAATTGCTCAGCCAGAGTAATTTCTGATTGAGGTAACATAGCACCATAATTATAAACACCCCATCGTTGTTGTTGGCGACCGGTCATAATCGCCATACGTGAAGGGCTACAGATTGACATCGTAGCATATGCATTAGTAAAACGCACTCCTGACTTTGCCAAAGCGTCGAGATTAGGTGTATGGACATCTGGCGCTCCTCCATAGGCACTAAAATCACCATATCCCTGATCATCTGTAACGATTAAAAGAACATTTGGCTTCTTTGGTTCTGTCGTTTTCTTTGTACCGCTGGATGTGCAGGCTGTTGATAATAATAAAGATGCACATCCCAGCGCGACTACTATATTCCTCAGGTATAATTTCATAAATAATCAATAAATGTTTTTCAAGTATAAAAATGGTATTTCAAAAGGGATAAATCTATAAGCTATTTAATATCAATAGCATCAGCTTTAAATCCTATATTTTTAGCTTCCCATTGTTTGTACATCTTCTTAAGGTTTGTGCAAAAAACTGCATAGTCTTTTGTATCACGGGCACTCCAGCCAACCTCTGCCAATGCAGCTATACGAGGAAATACCTGCCTGTCCATATCTTTAATTTCAGGAATAAATTCGCCCCACATTTGCGCCCCAAGTCCAAGAACGTATTTATTATTAGCAGCATCCAGCCCTTCCGGAATTGGAGAAAAGTTGTAAGTCATTTCAAGAGAGAGGCGTTTGTGATTATAGTCAAGATAGGTACTTTTATTATAGCTGTTTACAATATAGTAACCACGCTCAATTACTTCGTTAATTTTTTCAACTTCACCAATCCAGAACTGAACCACAGCACTTTTTGATAATTCTTCTTTGGCAACTGCTACATTTCCTTGTTCTTTTTGCAAGGCCTCGCCCACTATTTCGTTCCATCCAATCATTTTTTTTCCTTTACTTTCAATGTATCTGGCCATTTGATTAGTAAAGGCAACCTGTAAGTCAGTAGGCGATTTAAATTCATTTTCTTTCATATAATTTACTATAGAAGGGGTATTGTTCCAGGTAGGAAAAACTACCTCGTCACCACCAATATGGATGTAGTCACCTGGGAAGAGCTCAACCACCTCATCAATTATATCTTTTAGAAATTGCACAACCCTTGGATCTGTTACATTGAACGAGTCTTCATACTTTCTAAAAATGTAAGGTACCTCAGTTAGTTCCCCAAGTGTGCCAACCCATGGGTATGCAACTATAGCTGCACTTGCATGCCCTGGCATTCCTATTTCGGGTACAATTGTAATTTTTCTCTCCGCAGCATATTTTATAATCTCTTTTATCTCACCCTGGGTATAATACCCTTCATGTGGCTGATTACTGTATTTACCACTACTCCAGCCTCCAATCTCTGAATTGCTTCGTTTTGACCCAACGTTGGTCAACTCGGGGTACTTTTTAATTTCAATACGCCACCCCTGATCGTCAGTTAAGTGCCAATGAAACACATTCATTTTTAGTAAGGCCATTTCATCAAGCAGTTTTTTTACTTGTTCAGCACCTTTAAAGTACCTTCCTTCATCCAGCATAAACGATCGCCATTTAAACTCAGGCTGGTCAGTAATTTTAAGCAATGGTAAGTTAACTGGAAGTTTTGACGAAGCTGTTTCATTATACTCATTTGCAATTATTTGAATCAATGATGTCAATCCATAGAACACGCCTTTGGGTGTAGAACCAATTACATTAATTCTGTTGGTACCAATGCTTAACTCATAACCCTCTTCGTCTTTAATATCTTCCGAAACAGATAGGTGTATACTATTTTTTGTGCTTCTCCCCTTCTCAATTACTGGATTAACCTGAAAGAGTTCTGTAAGCTTACTTTCAAAATACTTTGCTTCAGGCATCAATTCTATTTCTTCAATTCTAATTTGAATATCATCATCAAATACAAAATTTCCACTCGCAATTTGAGTACTCAGCGGTGCAGGTATAATAACCGATTTACTTGCCTTATACTCCAGAGGCTTATTGCAGGAATAAACACCTGCAATTATCAATAGCATTGCTAAAAATCTGTTCATAAATATTGTTGTTTTATTTTGCTCAAATTTGACTATATACATTGATTATAGTGGGGTAAAATCGTACAAAAGACATGTATTATTTTTCGCCTGTGGTTTTTCTTTAGTAACTCTGTTGTACTTTTTAGAAGTTTGCGTTCATCAATAAATCTGTAGCGGTCAATAGATACATACACTTGGTAAGAGACCTTAGTATTATGCAATCCTCTAGCCTGATGAGCTTTTACTTTTGTCATTGCCACGAAAAGATAAACAAAAAAGTCTAGTCAAAAAGAAGCTTCACCACGCAAGCTCACGCTGGCCCGCCTTTTTGACTGACCTACGCACTAAAATTAGCAATGCCATACTCTTTTACATTGGTTATTCACTATTGCCCCTTTGTAACCCGTGTACTATTATCTACCCCTTACTGAAAGATTTTGAACCTTCTTATGCCTGGTAACACGTATTTTTGCTAAAGATTAACAACCTGTGTTTTGTTATAACCAAGTTGGAATAAATCAGAAGAAGACATTGTGATACAAATAAGAGTGCATAGAAGCTCATGCAACTACACACCTTCTTTGCCAACAACGGTAATGAAAATGTGTTCTTTCTCTGATGATGGAATCGATTATAAGGTAATTGTTTATAATTGTATAAATGAGACACAAGGTTTAGCTCCAAAAATCTATAATTATGCTTAAGAGTTTATTACGATGCTTTTTGCTGTATCAGTTTATTTTTCATGTTGGATATGCACAAACCAACCAGGCAACAATTGATTGGCAATTTGACTCTCCTCAATTTATGTCATTTGAAGGTAAAAGTCAGAAGCACATAAACCGTAAATCGGGTGGCAAGTTACAAACCGTCTCAATTAGTCGTATTGGAAATAAGGGGATCGAATGGACATATCAAAAGGGTGATGAATTAATTATTGATGTAGAAGGCTCAATAGAACATCAGGGAGGTGCTTATCCAAAAGGGTCAGCATTTTCTGCATGGCTATATGGCACGGGCAATACCAATGGTCAGTTTGAAGTTTCTTTTTGGGCTAACAATGAAAAACAATCCTATTACACAATTGAGCTTGGTTTTAAAGGGTGGAGAACTACCTGGTTCAATTATGTAAACATGTCCAATCCTGATATTAAACACTTTAGTCAGATAAAAATCAAATCACTTAAGGATGATGGCGATATCGTTATAGATGCATTAATCCCAACTACATTGATTGAATATCGCTATCCTTACCCTGATTTTGTAACACCTGATAATCCCAATGGGCATGAGAGAGGGTTGTTTGCCAATATTGAACTGCTTAAGCATAAATTAAGTGACAATACTTCGGTTGAAGTCAAAGAGATTGAAGATCTTGAAACAATAGAGCGTACTGTGCGCGGGACTATTAAAAAGAATCATGATCAAAATCGGCTGGATAAAGCTAAAAAGATAGTAGAAGAGGAATTATTAATACGAGAATTAGATGGCCGTATTGAAGGTAAAACCATATACATTAATCCACATGATATAAATGGTTCGGTGGCCAATGGAATCCTCAGTGATGAGCATGCAATTCCTCTGGCAAAAGTGCAAAAGCATATGTTTGCCATTGCCGATATGTGGAGAAAAGAAAGTAGTGCATCAGTAAAAGAAGAGCTGGCAAATGCTTACATCAAAATAAACCGATTACTCATTGAGCAAGGTTGGGTTTGTGGACATGCTCATGGCAGTATGCATCATGCTGGTTATTCGACTCGACAAATGGCCGAAGCACAATTCATAATGAAAGATGTACTTCAAAGTGCAGGTATGCTAAAAGAGGTTCAGGAATACATGATGTTTGTATTTAATTTCTTTAAAATCTTTGATCAACCTATTGACTGTAGTATGGATTACCTTAACACGGTATCCAAAAGTCATTTGTTTAGCTGCTTGCTGGTACCCGATCAGGAAGAACGTGTGAAGTACATGCGGGCTTACACAAAGTATTTAAATGGAATTATTGAACTCAACACTAACGATATTCGCAATGGGTTTAAGGTTGATGGGACATCCTTTCATCATGGCATGAATTATCCCGCCTATGCTGTAGGAGCACTTAACCAGGTAAGTTTTCTTTTTAAGCTGTTTTCATCAACGCAGTTCCGCTTGTCAGAAGCGGCGTATCTGAACGTACAAAACGCACTGAGATCAACTCAATTGTTCCTGGGTATAAATACCGGTACTTATGCGAGTTGTGGACGTCACCCCCTTGGTCTGGCTGCAAAGAAATTTAAACCTGCATTGGTTAACATGGCATTGGCAGGAACAGCTGATAACAGTTCAGCAATTGATGAAGAAATGGCTCAACTGGCCTTGCGTGCAGGAGCATCTGATAAAGCGCTTTCAAACCATAGCCCTTTGAAAGAAATATCAGGAAACTGGTCGTACAATTTTGCCGGAATGAATGTGCACAGACGTTCTCAATGGATGGTTTGTACCAAAGGATACAATAAGTGGGTTGATGCCACAGAGATATACAAAAAAGATAATCGCTGGGGACGCTACCTGGCCAATGGTTCAGTACAGGTTTTGGTTGATGGTTATAATGCCAAGGAAAATGGCTTTGACCAGGATGGTTGGGACTGGAATCGTATTCCGGGTGCTACCATTGTATACCATCCTTTAAAAGAACTGGAGGCGCCAATTGATTACATTCAGCAGCGATCAGCCGAAATAATGGCAACTAGTGTATCGTTAAATGATAACGGTGTGTTTGGTTTTGTGCTCGATGAAGACGGTAGTTTTTTAAATGGGGAGTGTAACACCATATTTTATGATAAAAATGGTCAACCCAAGGTATGGGGAGATGGACTTAAGGCCAAAAAGTCAATTTTTGCTTTCAGTAATACAATTTTATGCTTAGGAAGTAATATTGAAGCTAATAAAGAAGAAAATGTTGAAACAGTGCTCTTTCAGAACTCAATGAGTGACAAAAGTATGGCGATCGAAGTAAATGATGTGTCAATAAGTACATTTCCTTTTAATTCGCAACATGACAAAGGTACCTTTATAAAGGATGCAATCGGCCACGGTTATTACGTTGCGAAGAGTGGTTCAATTGGTCTGGAACGTAAAGAACAACAGTCGTACTATAATAAAACACGCAAAGGATATTTAGAAACAAAAGGTATTTTCTCTTCGGCCTGGCTCAAGGGTTGCAATGATTATGCTTATTTAATAATTCCAGAGTGCGGAACCATTACAAAGGCAGAAGCAAAGAAACTGTATGAGCAATTTGAAGTTATTCAGCACGATGCACAGTCACATATCGTGATGCATAAGTATGATGATAAAAGTTCCATTGGTATGGTTTGCTTTGACAAATGGCAAGGCAAATGTGATTGTATTGAGCAAGTATCGGCACAAGCGGTTATTTGTCTTCAGAAAACACAAGGGGCAATCAACTTAGCCGTGACCAATCCATTATTAAACAACGACATGGTTGACAATCATCAGCAGTTAAACCTTACAATAACTCTTGATGAAGTCTATCCTGTTGAAACAGTTACAGGAGGTGAAGTACACATTATAGATGGTCAAACGGTATTAAAAGTAACAGCCTTGGCCGGACAAGCAATGGAAGTAAAACTGAGTAATTAATACCAGTGAAATTTAATTGCGGCACAAAGCTGACAAAAAGATATTAAACTAGCCCCTCACTCGTCGTTCGACTAAAAGATATCAGATCAATTTAGTCGGGCGACGAGTTTTAGTTTCATCGAATTATTGATCAAAGAGTCTTCACTCATCAACTCTTTTAAATTGAACATCGCGCAATTCCTCTTTTAATTCTTTTCCGGCCCTGAATTGTACTTTCAATCCTTTGATGCTACGCCAGGTAACCTCTTCAGGGCTTGCTTCACTTTGGCTTGATATACTGCAACTGAATGTACCTAAACTGCCTAGTTCTACTGATTGGTTTTCAAGCAGACATTCAGGTATGATAGTGGTTAGCTCAACCAAAGTTCCATAAATATCCGCTTTTGACAAAGTGCATCGTTGTGATATACGTTCAGCTATTTTTTTTAAACTTATTTTACTTCTTGAACACACCCTGGCGGTATAATACTCCCTGTCCGGATCAGTCAAAGGCGTATTTCCTTGCTTTACGATTTTGTAGTTTATGGCCATTTAATGTTTGATTTTTGAACTTTTATATATATTAAAATATAGGTAAATATATATAAAAATTAACTAATATATATATAATAATATTTTTTTATATATATTAACAATCAAACATTAAAGTATAAATTACCAATAACATAGTGACCAATGCTTAATATGATAAAACACCTACCCCACTGGCGATCAGGTGATTTTATTAGAAGATTTTCTTATAGATATATTCAATCCTACAGGATTGTTAGCTGGAAGGCCAGGTTTCTAACAAATAAAGGTCTGCTAAACAGCAGACCTTTACTCTATAAATGATTGACTTTATTCACAAGTCATAGATTTCTTAAACAGATTATATGATACTAATTTTAGAACTGCTAACAACTCCGTTATTATCACTGATTTTAAGGATATACATTCCTCTGCCTATAGTACTGCAATCCAGACTCTGAATGTTTGAGTGAATATCACCTTTATTTATTAGTATTCCACCAAGAGTCAATATATTCCATTGACCACCAATTAAGCCTTTTGTTTCAATATACAGAGTTTTCCCTTTGGAAATGGGATTCGGATAAACGCTAACTTCCTTTTCAGTACTTTTTGTTTCTACATTTGTTGCTACTCCGTTTAGTCGCACCTCCTCAGGTAAACCATTGAAAGTAGTAATATCTAGCACAGTCTGACCATTTGTATGGACAACATCAACATTTTCATTTGATTCACTTAAGGAATAGGTTCCTTCCAGTGTAATAGATGTGTTTTGCGCTGAAGTAGGCACATTTGAACGTGCAGAAAACTGTAGGTCTGGATCTGAAACGGCTATCAGAAGTTCATCATTACTGGCTTCATACATTATTAATGAAGGAGAGGATACATTTTTTACAAGTCCTTTATCCACAAGCTCAACATCATTTTCAAACACCACATAACCCCATACACCGCTTTTATGCTCTAATATATGCGCACTCTGATCTTTCTGATGTACTGTGTATGCTTTTCCTTCAGACTGGATTGCATCATGCATTGTGCTCATCTCATCAGTGGTAGAGTTAGGGAACATCATGTACTCATACTGAGCATCAACCGGGTTGGTGCCATGGTTAATGTAACCAATCCAGTATTCATCTTTTTCGTTGCTGCTAATGTCCGTAGGATTCACTTGATCCTGGTTTGGTGTTTGCTGCTCCCCAAACCAGATCGTGCTGTTGTCATTACCTTCAACCAGATAAAACCCTGTTTTATAGTTATCCAGTTGTCCGCTATTATTGTAAAAGTCTGCAGTCCCATTATTCACAAAGAAGTTTGCTTCACTTCCACTAAGCTCGGTAGTTCCTCTGGCATAACGGCCGTTTATACGCGGAGTATAATCCGTTTTTCGACGTTGAAAAAGAGTAGTAACCGTAGGATTATCCACATCGTCGTTATTGATGTTTGATCCTAAACAAACGATTACATCGTCAAAAGTAAAAACGGACTTTTTAAAGGTAAAGGTTTCGTTATGTGTATCAGGGCCGTGCGTTTCACCCCAGCCTAAGTTAGTACTCTGCTGGAAGTCCATCCCCCACACTCCAATTTGCCCGTGAGTCTGGCTAAGCACTTCGCTTCCTGATCGTTTAAAAGCCAGGGCTCCTGCAAAAGGTTTTTCCTGAAATTCGTCAACACGTCCGCGCTCTCCGTGCAAATCTTCCCAAGGTAATACAATTGTTGTTGCCCCGGGATTATAGTTCCAGTTCCATGTTTCAGGGTCATAACTATTAAATGCCTTATCTCCTTCGTAAATAACTTCAACGGCCCCATAACTTTGGTACCGTCCATACCTGTTTTGAGTAACGTATATCTCACTCCCCCACAGTGCATCTGAGAAGCCCTTGGCGGTAACTAACCAGTTTGATTTCCGAAAGACACCCGCATTGGCAAAGTTAAATTGAAAAAAGCCGTTACTCTCTTCTATCGGTGTTTTCTCGGTATAATTAAAATCCGCATCAACTCCGAAAATTCGGTTATAATTACCAGCCAGGATTGGATCGGCTGTGTTTAAACCTAATATCTTACCTCCTGCAATTGCAATATTTTTTAACCCGTCTTGTGATAAGGAAACACCTCTGGCCTGAGGATTCCGCCCAGCCATTGACAAAGGTTTTAGTTCCAACTCATTGCCAATTACCAACTGAGCATAAATGGCATCGCGAAAAATCAGATAATTCGCTTCTGAAGGTTCAAAGGTACTGCCTGCCAATAAATTATACATTGCACTTGCCGTATTATATGCATACATATAATCGTCATAAGCTGTGCGATGGTGAAAACCGGACCCATCAACTTTGATACCTTCCAAAGTAGCATAGGTATAGCTGGTAAAGCGTTCAACCCAACGTTTTAAACCTCGCATCCATAAATATCTAAGATCAGCAGTTGACTGGTTGGCTGAGTATACCAGTGTAGCTAATCCTACATTATAAATATAGTCAGTATTGATAGCTCCATTAATTTCATTATAATCGGGATTATACTCCGGTACCCAAAAGTGATGAAATGCACCATGTTCTTCCATGGCATATGCCAAAAGCGCCTCTGCCTGAGAATTAAGAATATGCGACACAAAAGCTGCAGGAACTGCGAAACTCCTGAAACTGTATGAATTAACATTTTTAGCTAAAACGCCATTACAAAGCTGAGAACAGACCAACCAAACTGTGTTATTGGCCATTTCCTGAACTTCACTATCATCCGGATTATACCAAAGGTGCTGTGCAAACGTTTTTAAAAAGGAAATCGAAGTAAATGAAGCCACGGTATTACCGCTGATCAGATCGCCATTAACTGTGATATTATAAGCTTCATAATCGCTTTTAGCCTGGTCTAGCACCCATTGTGACGGTGCTGAGGTTCCTAAATAAGAGCCTGCATATGTATTAAGTATTGATTGTATTTCTGCATCAATTGCCCCTGTGCTTGAAAGTAAAGGCAAATCTATCTCAAATTCAGATGAGCATGCACCTTGTGCATTCACATCACTCGTATTAACCAGCAACAGCACGGCTAAACTTAAGCTCATTACATGTCGTAAAATATTCATTTGGCAATTATTTAAATTTTATACTAATACCCGAAGGCTTACCAGCTTCTTCCCCTTGTGGTAATGGTATCTCAACGTGATTATATCGTCCAACTGTTTTCACATTTTCACCAGTTACCGGCATGGTCGTTTTGAGCGTAATGCTCTTTAATTCATTATTCATTGTTGGGTCATTAACGGTAAGGTGGCACTCTGTTCCATCAATCTCAATTAAAACTACACATGGGTCCGAAACTTTGATAACACCTTGCTTTGTTTTTAATGTAGCTTTTTGCTTATAAAATGATGCCCCTATGACGGTTTCTGATGAATTACATGCCGCCTGTAAACTTACTGTATTAGACAGTATTTTCACAGGATTATTGTCATTTATATGTCTTTTTTCATGTGCCGACACCAGGTAGCCATATGTGTCATTTTTTATCTTCCGCCCATGGTTGATCCATAATTGAAATATATCGGTACTATCAGGAAGGTTTGACATTTTTTTGTTACGATGGTTAAGGTCTTCCCAACGAGCCGCACGGCGTTCCCGTAATAAGCATACTTCTGAAGGTGTTTGGTCTGACAGGATTCCATATGCGAAGCCACCCTGATGTGATATCCAGATCACATCACTACTCTTATCATTTCTTTTCTTAACAGTTGTTGGCGAAGCAAACTGCGAGATGTTGCGGCTGCAATCAGGTTTAATTACAGTCGTAATGCCTTTATTTTCTGTTTGGTCAATGGTGGTCCAGATGTCACCTGGTTGTTGAGAATCGGTATTGGATATGCCAGCTCCCAAGGCGAGTAAATAATCGTCAAACATAAAATAGAATTTATGGGCTTTGACTCCATAAATGCTTTTGTTTTTATCCAGATTAACCTTACTACCTTTTTTTTCATAGGCATTCATTTTTTCAAACACATAACCTGCAACTGCATTTTGACCTCCCCTGGTTGATGCGCCTGCAAAGTTGTGTTTACTGCAAAACCCTGACCAATGAATGATGGGCTCGTATGGCTCGTTATTCTGCCTGTTTGTTACTCCCGGAATAGCTGACAGATTCCACCCGCCAATTGCATTCAGGTATTCATTACCTTCCTTTTGTAACAAGGTCATTCCATCACAGGTAAAAAAGTTATATCCGTCGGCCTGGTTGTATGCACTTTCAATACCATCACACCGGGATGATGCCATGCTTATGTAATAATAATACTCAGGTGTTTTTTTTATGAGGTTATCGTTACTATAAAACCATCTTGTACCCTGGTAATAACCTTTGGGTATATACGACATGGTAACCTGATTAGTGGCAATATTATTCTGTAACTCTAACAGCTCTTTTTGTTCATCGTCTGTAAAAAACGGTAACCAGTCATCAATAATCCTGTCAACTAATGCGTAGCTCGGTATTCTTTTCTTTTTCTGTTGATAATAAAGCATACTCTGCCGACCTACAGCGGGTGTTTCATAACCTTTGTAATAGTACCACGAAGAACCTCGCAGGAAGTTTAATAAGGCCTGTCTGTTCTCTAATCGTAATTCACCAGCCCATGGGCTTTCTTTGAAAAAATTCAGGTAGTTCATTGCTGCATCGCCACCATGAATCGGGTAGCCCCACACAAGGCATTGCCTTCCATGTCCCCAGCCTGCACCATCGGCTGTAAAGCCTTCATTCCAAAATGCTTCATCATAGGTATTATGTGATACACTTGATAACGATTGTTGGGCAACTTCGCTAATGACATCAAGCATCTCAATAGATTGCATCATTACTGCCGCCGGAAGAAGCGACCTGTACGCTATCGCATTGCCACCGACCCACCATACATGATGACGGAATCTCTGAATATCAACCACGTTCTTATCTGTGGCATCACCGCGATATGGTTGTGTCCAGGATTGCATACCAACCTGCTTAAGGTATTTGTTAGCTTCACTAAGTAAACCGTGATCTGTATCTCCTTCTGCCTGCTCCATCCAGGGAAGCAATGCAAAGTAGGTGTTCACTGCTGCGGTTGGTATTCCAAAACATGAGGCTAAAAACCTGCTTTTAATATTAGCTCTGGACACTTCTAATTCTCCATAATTACATATGGCTTTTAAAAGATCTGTAAAAACCGAATCGTCAATGGATATCTGATCTACAGTTTTTCCCCTAAAGTGTTCTGCAATTAGCCAGATGCGGTTAAAAGCTTCATAATTAAGCTCTCCTATTTTGTGCTGATCAGCTGACTTTTCTGATAGGAGTAATCCATTTGATTCAATTTTTTTTTGAAGAGAGGACAAATCAATAAAAGCACCAGACGTATCTATGGACTTAACACACTCCACATACGTCAATTTAGTTTTCAGGCTATGCCCTCTATACTTGTGTTGAGAAAAATGAGTGCGGTACTTCTTTATATACTCTTCCTTTTCATTATTGGCACTGCCAATCTGAAATAAAAACACAAAAAGAAGTATGACTAAAAACCTGCTATTTTCAACAGTAAGCAGCCGTTCCGGAAGCAAGTCAACAGTTACTATAGTCTGCCAATTAATCATCGCTGTCTTTTCTGTGTGCATCTGCACTTAATTCATTAACAATAAGTACACATATGAGTTAATAAATATAGGAGAGACATGGTCTCTCCTATACTTTTATTTTAATTGTATTGATCTCAAATTTGAATCAGGACAAAATAGAGCATTGTTATCAATAATAAATTTGTCCTTAATACTTTCTGAAAATAAATACATCAATCATTTAATTAAGAATCTGAACTTACTTAATCATTACTTTCTCCATATATTGATTATTACCAGACTGGATAACAACAATATAAACTCCTGTTTTTAAACCAGTGACAGATTGAGGTGAACCTTTCAGGTTTGTTGATACAACTGTTGCACCTGTCAGGTTAATTATATCAACCTTACCTCCAATAAAATCAACAGCCTCGATATTTATTCCACCATCAACTGACCAAATTTTTACGTTTTTTTCAAGCTCTGGTTTTATATCAGTTGTAACTCCTAATTGGTGAACTTCCGAAACATATTCGTCTGAACTAACAACCAACCATGCATCATAATTCTCAGTTTGAGCCTGAGTTAAGCCCTCAATGGCAACTTTAATGTCATTGTGATCACTGAAGCTTACAACAACACCGGCAAATCCGCCTTCGCCATTCAAAATATCTTCCACTGAAGGTTGCGCAGCTCCATTATCAGTCATAACTATATGGATTTTACCAGGAGTAGTTGTTGTTACATCAAAGTTCATATTATAAACATCAGCCACTGCTTCAGGTGTACAAGCGGCACTCAACACTGCAAGTTTTGGTGTAGTAAACTGATAACTCTGAATTGCCGACTGGAAATTTAAACCTGGCTCTGAATTAATTAAATACACTGTATATTCGGTTTCAGGTGCAAGTCCGCTAATGTATGCACTAACGTCTGGTTGCCCCTCGTCGTATATGTAATTAAAGTTTCCTTTATTGTTAAGAGTCTTGTATATATCATCGAAGGTTGTTGGTGCATCTTCACCTTCCATGCGGGTCGTCCAATAAATTCGACCATCCGATTCAGCTGCAATATCTAAATTCGCTCCTGTAGCATAAATATCTGAAGCTGCGATGCTTGAAATTTCGAGTCCCGGAGTAGTAAAAATACAATCAGCAGGATAATAATCTATATAATCACACCAAATATTTTGCAAGTTCTTATAAGCTGAAAATACATGATAGGTGGTATTTGGCTTAAGGTTTTCTATTACGAAGTTTTGATCTCTTCCACCTCCGGCTGTATAGTCAACATAGCCATGGACAGAGGCATTCTCACCAGAGCGCATTTCGCTCATTGTTGGTTCTTCCGGCGTTGCAGATTCATCTGCTTCTACTAAATAATAGAATACACGGCCGGCTACATCACCTACAAACAGGTAATTTGCAGTTATTGAAGAAGTAGCTTCAGTAAGAGTAAATTCAATTTCAGGCGTTTTTATTTCTGCGCCTACCTTTTTACCAAATATGCTTACATCATGTATTTCTTCAATTTGAGCCCACCTATAATGATAATGCCTAAAGGCTATGTAAACTCCTTGTGTTGAAAACTTACTTTCTAACTGGCGTTCGTAAGTAGCTTTTTCTTTATTCGGAGTTGGTGTTTCACCTGCCTGACTTATCTGCGTCCATTGCGATAGATCAAATGCTTCATTAGGATCATAAGTATTTGAAACATGCACTTTCAGTCTATCAGCATAGTTCCCCCAATTTGTGCGAATTGTATACTCCACTTTAGCATCAATTACACCGTCTAAATCATATGGACCTAAAATAACCAATAGTTCTGAGGACTCATCTGTAATAAAAGGCTTATTATTATTCAATCTAATAAAAGTAGTCTTTTCATCGTCATCTTCGGCGACATAGTCTATTCGAGCTCCTGCACCATCAGGTACATTTGCAATAGTCGTATATCCTACACCTTCCTGGTAAAATCCTTGATGGTATAGTAATAAATCGTCTTGCTCATCAAGAGTAGAGAAGTTAATCTGGCTATTATCTGAAACATTGCCCGAACCATCAACGGCAACACAATGCAGGGTGTAGGCATAATTTTTATCCAGATCATGCAATGGAATTACTGTAGTTTTAGTCGCTGAATCAAGTACTGCATAACCACTTGCTAATCCAAATCGCTTTTGCAACACCTCATCGCTAGTCAGGTCTTGACCTTGTCCGGTAGCTAACCAGTGCAGAGTGACATCATCGTACCCTGCCGATGGTTCACTGCAAACAAGGTTTAAATTAGCAGTATAATTCGTAATATCAGAAACTGATGCCGATGTAATCACCGGTTTTTCTGTGTCAGATAAGGCATAAAAATACTCAGACTTGGTCATTTCTGAAAGATTACCAGAAATATCACGCATCATTGCGTATACAATATACTGCTTATCTGGAGTTAAATATTGCAACAACGTATCAACTGGTTCAGACACATCACTGTAACGGAAGTTATTTACACGAGCTATAGCACCAGATGCACTCTCGAACTGTGATTGATTGGCCGGCTCAAGCCCTGCCTCATATAAACGCATGGTTAAGAATCCTCCTTCATCTGATTGTACAGTAGCTTTAGCCGAAATTTGGGTAATCTCAGATATCGATAGAGTGTGAATTACAGGTGCTGTGTAATCATTATCTGAACTAAAATCTATAGTTTGAACACCTGTTGCATTATCTTGAAAGTCAACAGCAGCGTAACTCAAAGTATAGTCGAAATTAGGATCTAGACCTTCAATAGTAAATGGCCATTCACTATCAATTGTACTGTAACTAAACTGTCCGCTTGATACAAAGCTATCTGTACCAATATTATCAATAAGCTCTTGTGTGCTAGCAGGAGCTTGTCCCTGTGGCATTGCAGCCCAGTATACCTGACAAAGCTCATCAGCCTCTACCCATGCCCGCGCAAAATCATTACCAATGCTATCAACTTTGGTAATTTGAGCAACAGGAGGCGTAACGTCAGTCACTTCTCCTGAAATAGTTACATCAAGTAATCGGTAACTACGTGAATTATTTGTACTGACACCTGTATTATACATACGTATTGCAATACGTACGACTTTGCCGTCCCACATACTGAAGTTGAGTGGATTAGTAGTATAAAAGTTTTTATCAGCTCCTCCAATACCAAGAGCTCCGGCATCTGCACCATCATGATTTAAATCCACAAAGCGATGCTCTGGTAATTCGTTTTCATCTTCATTTAAACGCCATTGGTTTTGAAATTCTTCAAATGATGCAACATTTAAATCAATTTTACTGTCCTCCTGAACCATTACATCAAGCTTGTTCCATGATGAAGTACCATACTCATTGTTTACAGTAAACAGTATATCACAGTTACTGGCAATTGACAGGTCGATAGGGGGTGATATCAGCCACGTATCTTTAATCATATTCTTATTGCCTTCCACTCTCATAAAAGCAGATTTACCTCCATAGTTTGCTATTTGGTGGTACCATTCTTGGGCAGATATAGATTGATCAGCATCTGGTTCAATACTGCGTACTTCCCAACCTTGTTGCCCAATTGTAAAATCAAAAAGAGCGACCGGGCTTTTATCGGCAGCCTCCACAGCTCCCAACATTGTTATGCAAAATAAAATAAGTAAAAATAGTTTTTTCATACCTGTACATTTAATTAATAGAAACGATGGTGTAAAAGAATAAAACGCCCCGTAAAACGATGGGTAAAATCTTCCGATTCAGCGCTAAATTTGTTCATAAAACGTCACTATTCTCAACAAAAACCCACTTATACTGCTGTTTAGGTACAATTCAACAGATATTTCTAACGGAAAAAAATGAATTGTATTTTCCCATGAGAGAACATTAGCTAAATAAGGTTTGGAAGAAACTGTTTTTAGGCTTATAAACATACGGCATCATTAAGAAACTGTTACAGTTAAAAACAAATACTAATTCCTTAAAGGTGATAATTCTAAAATTGGCATTTGCCAAGGTCTTAAATGCCAATTCGATTAAGAATATCTAAACACTATAAAAGAATTACAACGTAAGATTTTCTATTTAGGAATTCCCTCAATACGGCTTTCGTCTGCAGACATATAGAAAATTAAAAATTTCCTAATGACAAATCCCGGATAAAGTGGTTTAACTGTTAACTCTTTAGACTAAAAAAAGGCCAGAAAGCATTAGAAAAAAGAAAGTGGGTATCCGCATTAGGACACCCACTTATACCTTTGAAACAATTATATAAAAGACTAAAGATTATCAAGAGCCTTATCAATTGCCTTATTTCTATAGTTTGGATTCACAAAGTACTTCTTAGCATCCTCGTGATAAGGTAAAAACCAATTTTCAGGATTAGATGCTTGTTGCCTGATATTGGCTTTACGATGATCTTCAGCTGCGAACTCCATTTCGTCCAGGAAAAACTGCAACTGTCCTCGCTTTGCTATCCTGATTAAATCGAACCATCGCCGTCCTTCAAACGCCAACTCTTTTGCTCTTTCTTCAAGTATTATCTCTTCAGCTTCTTCCAGTTCCGGCGGTGCATCGTTTGAAGTCACATATTCCACCACACAAGCTCTTTTGCGTAAGCCCATTGGCCCCTCACGCGACGGATCAAACGACCAGTTTAGATTCCAATAATCAGATCCTTGCAATTTTCGAATAGCGGCTAATGATTCCCTGGTTCGATTAAGGGCTTCACATTGCATAGCCAATATATCGGCCATGCGATAGATTGTCCAGTTGGAGTCACTTTCTTTAGCTGTTCGGCGCAATCCTCCTTCACTGGCAACCAAAAACTTAAATACTTCCGCATCTTCCCATATATCCTCTTCCTCATTATAGTTTCCTGTAAAAGAAGCATTATAACCTCGCATTATATCACAGGTATCGATATATATCTTACCCCAAAACTCATCGTTCTGCCAATAATCAATTGCCTTACGAGTGGGTTTAATAATGTATCTGCCACCTTCGCTTGCATATCTCGAAGTATATTGTTGAAGTACATTAAAATCCGGTTTTGTTCTCTTCTGAAAACGTATCTCAAAAATAGATTCAGGCATTAAGCTCCCTTCTCCTGTAAAAATCTCAATCCATCGTTGTACCGGGTTGCCTTTATTGTTGTAACATACCGGAGATGTTTCATAATTACCAAGGCTGTATTGCTCAGGCCTGAATGAGAAAATAGAATCAGTTAACTCAATCACTTTACGAGCTGTTTCACGATCGTCAGGTCCCATTCTCCAAAGCAATATATCAGCTCTTAGAGCCAAATTGGTTACTGCTTTAAAACGTGATGAATAGATTAATGGGTCGCGTCCGCCTCCGTCGGTTATTTCCTGAGAATAAATACGTTCAATACCAGCATAACGGGCCAGCTGAACTTCCAATGAATCAAGAATTATATCAGCATCCGTAGGGTCCACTATAAAAACAGGCACCTCTTCGAGTGAATAGTCGCCATTATTATGCCAGACCGTATCAATTTTTGTATCGTTAATGTTGTTTGAAAATGAATTTAGTACAAATGGGACGTCGCCAAAGGTGCGCACTAGCCAGAAATAACACAAGCTACGCACATTAACAGCTTCTGCCACAAACTGAATGGCTTGCTTTTCATCAAAGTTGTAATCATGTTCAACTACTTTGTGTGCATTTTCAATAATTAAGTTCGCACTGTTAATAACGGCATAGAACTCACTCCAATCGGTGTACTGATTCACTGAAGATACAGACAGGTCATTAAATTCTTTAATGTCCCACGGCGTGTTTTCAGTTTCGGTAACTAAATCACCACGAATCTCACCCCATATAAGCATTTTTTCAACACAATCCTGTAATCCATCATACATCCCCCTGGCAGCATTATCTAAATCGTGTATCGATTTAAAATAATCGTCTGTTTTTACATAAGTATTGGATTCAATATCAAATACATCTTCACATGCAACAAAACAAGTTAAGGCCAGACTCCACACTACCAGTTGCTTTACAATGCTATGTAATTTTATCATAACTTAAAGATTTCTCATTAAACCAATTATTAACTGCTACAATCCTATTTTTACCCCAACAAAAAACGATTGAGGAATTGGATAAGCACCTGTATCAATCCCTGATAACAAAGGACTATAGAGGGTAGCCACGTCAGGCTGATATCCCAAATATTTACTTATTGTATACAGATTCTGGCCCCGAAAATATAAATTAACAGATTTTATAAATGTTTTTGCCAACCACTCTTGTTTTAGATCGTAGGCAAGTGTAGCTGATTGAAGACGAATATATGATGCATCTTCAATAAAACGATCAGAAGGCCGATTATTACCGGAAGGATCGCCATATGCCAGACGCGGCATAGTTGTAATGGATGCATCACCAAGCTTTTGCCATGCCTTTAACACGGCAGTGGTTTGATTAAAATCACCACTCATGCTTTCAAGAACACTGCGCGTTACATTAGCTACTTCATTACCATAAGAGTAGGTAAAATTCAAATCTAATGTCCAGTTCTTATATTTGAAGTTATTATTCCAGCTTCCGAAAAAATCCGGGTGTGGATCGCCAATAACCACCTGATCATCCGGATTAATAATCCCATCCTGACGATGATCTACAAATTTAACATCGCCGGGCTGAAAAGCACTGTATCCTTCTCCATTGTCCAATACGACTTCTTCGTACGAATCATATATGCCTGCTGTTTCGTAGCCATATATCATACCGATAGGCTGCCCTTCGCGTGCTAATCCCATGTATCCTGCATAACCTTCTAATACATCACCATCAGGTAAGCGAGTTACTTCATTTTTATAGGCTGCAACATTAAACCAGCTTGTCCACTTAAAGTTTTGACGTTCAACAAACCTGGCCATAATACTAAGATCACCCCCTATGTTTTCTACATCTCCAAGGTTGGACAGTATTGGCTCTGCACTCGCGTATGAAGGCAGGGCTTTAAAATAGAAAAGGTCACTTGTTTGCTTTGCATAAACATCTATTTCTATTCCTAAACGTCCCCGCCAGGCCAAAAGCTCAAGTCCCAAATCAATTTGGTTGGTAGTTTCCCATTTTAAATCAGGATTACCTATACGAACTGGTCGCATGGCTCCTCTTTCGTTATAATCGGCTCCTACACCACTGTATAAGTTATAAGCTGCGTAGTCGTTAATATTCTCGTTACCGGTTTTTCCGTAGCCTACTTTAAGTTTAAGATCATTAATAAAGCCAACTCCACTCATAAAAGGTTCGGCTGATATTCGCCATGCGGCTCCTACGCCATAAAAAAGTCCATAACGATTATCTTTACTAAACTTTGATGAACCATCAAGTCGGGTATTGGCACTAAGCATATATTTATCCCGATAGGTGTAATCCAACGAAGTAAGTGCCGATGCCAATAATGAGCCCTTATCATCTCCAGCAATTGAATCGGCTGTTCCCTTAGCTAATGTTAAGAAGTAATCAGCCGGAGAATTAATCGCTTTACCATAAGTGAAGTCATATGTTTGATTAATAAACTCTACGCCACCTGTCCATTTGATCTGGTGGGCATCATTAATCACTTTATCGAAATATGTATGTGCTCCTCCCTGAATCATAAAGCGATTATTTATTTTTCCTTCGGAGTAGCGCTCTGCATTGGTAGTGCTAATCACACCATATTGTGGATAAAACCGACGCTCAGTTTGGCGATCGTAATCTATGGCCAGCGATAATTTTGAAGTTACGTCCTTATGTAAGTCCAACTCCAAAAACACATTACCTATAAACCGCGTAAAGCTTGCTTCATTCGACAAGTTATTGGTAATTGCTGTTGGGTTACTCATGTTAAAAAAGTCGGTATCTTCGAGGGTAACCAGTTTAACACCATCTTCCGAATACATATTTGAACTAATCATTGGTGTTTTTATAAGTCCGCTATAAAGAGGATTGGAATAGGGTAACAATCCTTCGTCCTGATTATTTTTAGTGGAGGTTGCAAAGTTAACCACATTACCAAAACGTACTTTAGGCGACACTCTGTAAATTAAGTTAAAATCAAGTGTAAAGCGATTGAAATCAGTTGCTTTAACAATGCCTTCCTGCGTATAATATCCAACACTAAAGGCATAGGTAGTTACCTGGTCACCACCTTGTAAATTTAAATGGTAATTACTGGTCATCCCAAGTTGAGTTACCTCATCTTGCCAATTAGTATTATTGCTATATCGATAATAATATGGACTATTACGATCTTCGTAAAAATAACGTCCGTAGGTATCGGCAAACTCATCGGTTGTCATGCCCGAGCGGTATCTTAAATCCTTATAATAGGTTTTAAATTGGTTTTTATCCAACATTTCATACTGTCTGTCCATAGACGAAAGCCCCACAAAAGCATCAAATGATAGTCTGGTTTCACCCGAAGTACCTTTTTTAGTCTTAATAAGGACAACCCCGTTAGAGCCTCGCACTCCATATTGAGCTGTTGATAAGCCATCTTTTAAAATGGTTACACTCTCAATATCGTCAGGGTTTAGTGAAGCAATTGGGTTATGGTGAGTTCTTATACTTAAAGGATTATCGAAAGCTAGATTACGCAGGTACATCCCGTCAACAATGTAGAGTGGTTGATTACCTCCTTGTATTGAAGCCACACCTCTGATATTTACGGATGATCCACTTCCCGGAGAACCAGATAATGGAGTGACCTGTACACCTGCTGCTTGTCCGATTAATTTCGATTCAATTGAGCTGGCAATATTCTGATCAAGCATGTGCTTATCTATGTGTGATATAGCACCTATTGAGTATTTTTTACTTTGTGTACCACTATAATTGTTAACCTGATCTTCGTACCAGTAATAGCCCTGCTCCATCATCTGTACAATAATGGATTCACCTTTACGTGCAAGATAGGTTTGTGTTTTATAGCCGGGATACTCAAATTCAAGCATACTATGAGTATTTTCAACTTCTAAACTAAAACGGCCTAGTGAATCGGTTAAAACAGGATCTGATGCAATGTGTTTTAGCTTCACCGAAATTCCTTCAAGTGGCTGTCCATTATTGATAGACACCACCATCCCTTTGATTTGGTTCTCTTGTGCATAAACACCTGGCGTGCTAAGCACGAACGCCAAAACAAAAAGGAGTAATATTATCTTTATCTGATTCATATTTCTAATAATGGACGTTAATATTCAACTGGAACTAAAACTATTTTATCAAGCTTTAATTGACCAAAGGAAGCCCTGGTCATTAAAAAATCGAGGTGCAAATAACCATCATCCGGATGATTCACGAAGCCAATCTCTATGTAGGCAAACTCATTTGGATTATTTGGATCTGCGGGTACAATTGTTTCCAGATTTATCTCTTCGTTAATAGTCCTTCCTTCAGAGTTGACATTCACAATTATATCGCTCTGCAGATAAGCCATTTTCACCTGATACAATCCGTTGGGAACATCAGGTATAAAAAAGCCTACTCTATTACCCGAATACAGATTACCAGCAAAAAGGTGTTTATTTATATATACATCATCACCTCCAACTTGCGGTTCGTACTGGCTGGTATAGACTAATGTCCGCTCATGGTTGTCAATACCAAGTGACCATTCGGCTTCATAGACCAGACTATCAATAAAATCGGCTGCAATAGGTTTATACAGGTTTACGTCAGAGACAAAGGCATATCCATTACTGGCAATTTGTGGTTCACCCAGATATTGCATTTTATTGCCAACTACCTTTTGAAGTCCTTCGGTGAGGATGGTATCGGCATTAAACAACTGCTCCCTGTTATAGGCGCCTTTTAATACATGGTTACGGATCAGCCTGCTGTAATACGAATCCGATATTTTTGACTCGTCTCCTCCATTCATGTTTACCAACATTTCGCGCTGCTCTAATATTGATGCATCAGAAGGTATTAAAACAGTACGGTCAATAGCTTCATCACCAGGATTAAAGGTAGAGTACACCCAATAAGGCAAGGTGTCGCGCACTACCTCTCCATATTCATTGAGTCCTAAACGTAACTCGGCCATTTCGGGGTGAATAGTATCTAAACGATTGTATTCATTAATAAAAATCGAATACTCATTAGCATTTAATTCATTATCAATAAATTCTCTTAAGTTTTTGACTGTTGGCAACATAGCATTTACTGTGTGAGCTGCACCGTTGCTCCCATGTATGTTACTGGTTCCTATGTAAGGTTCAATAGTCCCCGTACGATAAGACAAAGTAAAACCATTATCCTGTGCTGGATAAACATCGAAAAACTTGCCGCTTAATGCCTGTACTTTAAATGTATCCTCGATGTGATTGGTAAAATAGCGTCCAAATAAGATATGGTGTCCTACAACTGTTTTAAGCTCATCATCACTTAGATTCTCTGTATTCCAAACCGACTCTTCGGGTATTAAAACAGTGTACATCTCATTTCCTTGCAGTACTTTATCATAGCCTGTCTTTTCCAAATCGCTTAACAGCTTTGGATGGTGCTCCAATTGATCAAGGATTGTGTAAATATCCTCATTGCTATGATCATCTAAACCGTAATGGTCATCCCAGTCTGAGCACCCGTAAAAGCTGCTGCCTAACAGCATCAATACAGGTAGAAATGTCAGTATATTTTTCTTAATCATAATCCCAACTTTCTTAAAAATATCATTACCTTACTTTGTCGACTATTCTGCTAAAGGCTCAAGTATTAATGCTGAAATAGCAATATTACCACCTGCCTGATTTATTCGTGTAACTTTTAATTTAACACTTACATAATCCTGATCTTCACCTACCACAACTTCGGAAGTCGGTATTTCATATAAATACAAATTATCTGCACTGGTCGGATTAGGATCTCTGTTATCAACTCGGCCTCTGTTACCTAATATGTAGGCAAAGTCATAACTGCCATCTTCCTCCGTACCTGGAAAATTCAGTAATTTATCATCAACAGTTATAGTAGCTTTTGAACCTTGCTTTTTTGTAATAAGGGTAAGAGTGTATCTTCCTGCCTGAACCTGTGGTATTCGAATTTCGAATTCTCCGCCTGGAGTTTTACCTGGTTCCAGGTTTGTGATTCCATACACATCGTCCATATCCCCTATATAACCATTCTTGGAGTTAACGCTAGCTATAGCGCCATTATAAGTAATCCAGCGTTCAGCAGGTGCAGCACTATAAATTAAGTCTTGTGGTGATTCATTTAAATAATCAAATGCCTCGTTGCAACGATGAATTAAGCCATTTTGCACCACATTGTCAGATACATCAAAAAACACTTTCGCAAAGTCGTTAATCAATACATGATCATCATATTGCACTACTTTCATGCGCATTGTTCCATCACCATAAGGTACTTTAGCTATGGTACGTTTATACCCGGAATACATGGTGGATGCATAGTCAACCCCCTGCAAAACAAATGAACGAGCGAGTTGATGAACCTGGTTTGGCAGCACTTTGTTTGCATAATCAGGGTCTTTAGCTACCTCAGCTTCGTAGTTGGCATCCATTTCCTTAAGTTGTTCAATTCGCGGAGCCAAAGTATCCATAGCCTCATTAGAGAGTGCAAAAATTGTAAATTGATTTAGTTTATATGGATATTCTGTGGAGTATTTCAACCCAAGTGTATCTAATACACCTTCCGAATCAAGAAATTCAACAAATTTACTATACGTCTCAGGTCGGGCTAAAAGATATTCCTTTGCTGTAGATACTGGTGGATCGAGCACAGCATCTGTCTCATGTACAATACCATTCCAGGTTTTTATATTGCCATTAGTAATTGTTGCCTTGGTATTGATTATTACCTCATCTAACCCTTGTGAAATATCAACTAAAAGGCGTTGACCGCCAATGGTGGTATCAGCCTCCGCCATAGGACCATTTTCAAGGTTTTCCAGAGGCATTTCAAAAGGCAACACTTGATACTCAAAAATGCTGTTAATCGTTAATGAATCAACATCGCTTATTGAGTTATAATTGTTGGCCTCGAAGTACTTTTGCCACGCACTATTTGTAGGACAAAGCACCGTATAAGGCCCATAGGTCGAAAGTGTTTCAAGTAAGTAGGTTTGACTTAAAGCCTCAAAAGTAATTGACAAACCGCCCTTGCTTTCAATATAGTCGGTTAAAATTATATCCTCTTGCTCACCCCATCCTTCTAAAACAGTCGCCTCCTCACATGCCCATATCCCTATCAGCATTATACAGATTAGTAGTAACTTATCTAATTTCATTTTAAATGTTTTTGTAGTATGGGTTTTGAGTTAAATTACTGTTGCTCAACAATTCATCGCGATGAATTGGTAAGTACCAGGCCTCAGGATTGTTAAGGTTTCCCCTGACAAATACCTTATCACTTTCGTTAAATGCCTTTAATACCTCCCGAATAAGGAAGTTACTTTCACCGGTTATATTTTCGTCCCACTGGCGTTTACCAATACGCACCAAATCAAACCAACGGGTACCTTCAAATGCAAGTTCTTTCAGTTTATAGTACATAATTTGCTCCTCAACCTGAACTACACCACCACTTAACGGTTCAAAAGTGTTCACCCCTGCTCTTCGTTCAATTGTAAGCAACATATTATTAATAGTGCTTAATGCCTGGTCACCTTCTAGTCTGTTAAGCGCTTCCATCTTGTTAAACATTACATGTGGCAAACGGTAGATAATCCAGTTTGGATTCATTGTTTGTGGCACTGTATTAGTTCCGGATGCATCGGCACCAGCGTGCTTACGTACACGATTCCCTCCGGTACCCATCAACGTACTATAACGAACATCGGGGAAAGGCCACATAACGGTTAAATCAGTACGTGCATAGATACGATTGGTAAACCATTGTTCCATAGCTGTACTGCCATATCGCGATGCTTGTTGCCTTTTAGAAAAGTCATACATATCATCGTAATTGAGTTCGAATATAGCCTCCACGGTGTTTCCCTTTTGCGGATGAAACAAATCGAACCAATTTCCACCATCAACCAACTCATATAAGCTTGAGTTTAATACCTGATCACAAGCCTCAATACATTCTGCATAATTGTTTCGCCATAAATGAACATCTGAATATAAAGCCCAGGCTGCTCCGCGTGTGGCACGAGCCCTGTTCATTAAATCAGACATTTCTTTCAATTCATGGTCATAAGCGATTACCATATGTGTTGTAGCAAACTGCAAATCATCTTCTATGAAATTCAGAACCTCATCCGGATTATTACTTTTTTGCGGAAGGTAATCCTGCGAATCATGAATACTTGGCTGATCTACAACAGGCACATTTTTCCACATGCGAATGAGGTTGAAATATGCAAATGCCCTCATGAACTTCGCTTCACCCACCAACTGGTTATGCACTTCCGTGGTATAAGCCGGGTCTTGTCCCAACACTCTCTCAGCATTTCCAATAACCAGGTTAGCTGCCTGAATAAGTGCATACCAGCGATTCCATTTGCATATGTTATACTTTGAAACAAAAACTCCCTTTTTAGCATTATTCAAATCTTCAAAACCACTGCTTCTAACCAAATCAGAGCGAGAAACACCATAGATAATCATTTCGTCCTGGCAACGGCGCAAATGATAATAACAGTTAATTACCGAACTTTCCACATCGTCCTTTGTCTGCCAAAAGTCCTTTTCTAAAAGTTCATCTTGCGGGTACAAATTAAACATGTCATCGCACCCTGCCAGACCAATATACCCTACTAAAAGTGATAATATTATAATGTACTTATGCATAACTACTATTCGTTTCATTTAAACTAAAGTGATAATGACAAGCCTACTGTGTACATAATTGGCTGTGCCGTGTAAGCCAAGTCTATCCCACGCAAACGATTTCCTTTACCATTCACCTCAGGATCCTGTCCAATATAATTTGTCCATGTAAAGAGGTTGGTGATATTACAGAATAATCGTCCTGAGCGAATGTTAAGACGCTTTTTTAGGTTTGACGAGAACTCATATGATATTTGAATATTTTTCAAACGCAGATACGAACCATCTTCTACAAAACGATCAGAAGGCAATGTGTTCACATTGCTTTTATATTGATGGGCGGCCTTAGGCATATCGGTAACATCACCCTGGGTTCGCCAACGACGAATGGTCGCCGTACTCTGATTATTTAAGTCTGACATTTGTTCCACATCTCTGCGGGCCAGGTTGATGATGTCATTGCCATAACTGTACTGAAAGAATAATATCATTGAAATATTCTTATAGGTAAAGTTAGTGTTGAACCCACCAAATAATTCTGGGTTTACATCACCAATCTTTACAATATCCAGCTCATCAATTACTCCATCACCATTTATATCTTCATAGATGGCATCACCACCTTCGAGATCAAAATCACCATAACGCATAACCTTTGCATTGTTGTGCGGCTTATTTGGGTCATATCCGCCAAGGTTATACACTACGTTCCCTTGTGCATCCCTCACTACAGCATCACCATCATGGGCATACACCCCTTTAAAACGGTAGCCATAGAATGAACCAAGTGGATCACCCTCAACCAATCTCCAGTAGTAATTTCCGGCCTTACTATCTACACCTTCGACCTCTCCGGCATCGGGCAACTTCATCACTTGGTTTTTAAGGGTTGAGATATTGAAGTCAATACCCCAGTGAATATTATTATTTCGAATAATATCATAACTAAATTCAAGCTCAAAACCCTGGTTAAGTACATCACCCGAGTTGTACCAGCTTAACGCACCAAAACCAGATGATGATGGCAACTTACTGTTGCGTACCAACAGGTCGGTGGTGTATTTACGATAGTAGTACGACTCGATGTTAAATGTACGACCCGATAACTTCATTTCACTTGAAAAACCAACATTTTGTTGAGCTGTTGTTTCCCATTTAATATTATCCAATCGAACATTTGACTGGTTTACACCACCAATTCCGAGGTAGGAATTATCAGAGGTTGAACTGTAGCGGCTATAATACAAGTAATCATGTATTGCTCCATTTCCGGTCTTTCCCCAAGAATATACTAATGACAAATCGTTTAACCATTCGGCATTTTCAAGAAACCACTCTGAAGATACTCGCCAACGCCCTGATAGTGTAGGTAATATAGCATATCTATTATCAGGACCAAACTTCGAAGAGCCGTCAACACTAACTGAACCTCCAACAATATAACGATCTTTCAGTTTATATTGTAATCGGCCACCAGTACTGGTTAGCACACTCTCATTGAAACCATTGGTTAACCCGTTTTTTCCAGCATAATTGGCAGCCGTTGACATGCTAGGGGTTTTGTCTGAAGCAATATTATTACCTCCGGCTGCCATTGTTTCTTTGTTATTTAAGTCTATGGAACTGTAGAAGGTAAAGTTTATATTGTGGAGCTCATTAAACGTTTTGGCATAGTTAGTTGTGAAACGGCCATAAATTTTCATCACCTGAGTATCAACATAGCGAAGCTTATTGTAACGCAACTGAATATCTCCTGGTTCAGCTCCTGTTGCTGTTGGAGGAATAAAAAAGAAATCCTGAGTTGAACTGTAGTCTCCTCCTAAATCACCAGTTATAGTTAATCCATTTACAGGTCGCAGCCTAAGTTGAGCTTTACCAATTATCCGGTGATTTTGTTTTTCACTGATTTTATTGTTGATAAATGCCACAGGGTTAGTAAGTGTTTTGTCGTTGTTAACCAACACATCCTGAAAAGCATATTGACCTTGTAATGTATTGCCACTAGCATCCTGCCAGTATACAGGCCATGTTGGGGCGCGTTTAAGTGCTGCATTTTGTACACTTCGCGGTATAATCTTATCGGGATCAACCACATCTTTTAAATCGGTTTTAGCATTGGTATATGCAATGTTGGTGGACATGGACATTTTCTTACTCACATCATAATCAAGGTTAAATGATGTATTGAATCGTTGGTAAGCCGTTGTAACAACAGGTCCAGTATTATCTTCAAAACTGGTACTAAAGCGGTAACGTGCTGTATTACCACCTCCAGAAATGTTAAACGTATGATTTTGAATGTATCCAAGCTCTTCAATCTCACTGTTCCAATCTGTGTTATTATTGTGCATTTGAAACATCTGTGCGTTGGCTGGATTATCCCTAAGGTTTGTAACCACTTCTGTGTGGTACAAGTCACCTCCTCTGTTTTGATCAGCTTCGTTCATTAGAGTTTTATACTCATCACCCGAAAGCATTGGTATAGGACTTTGCGGCACCTTAAGAGTGAAACGTGACGATACACCAACCGATGTTTTGTTTTTTTCACCGCGCTTGGTATTAATAATTACCACTCCATTTGCTGCTCTGGTACCCCACAGTGCTACTGCAGATGCATCTTTCAATACCTCAATAGATTCAATCTCTTCCGGTGGTATATCAGAAATTGGATTGTATTCCATATTTGACAAACCACTATTGGCACCATCAGCTACAAGCGGCATTCCATCAATTACATATAAAGGTTCGTTATTGCCGGTAAGTGATGTTTCACCACGTACCCGGATTTGTAAACCTGCACCAGGGTCTCCCGAAAAAGCAGTAACACTCACACCTGAAGCTCTTCCCTGCAGTACCTGCCCCACATTTGATACAGGAGTTTGAGTTACATCACCCAGAGTAACCCTGGAGCTTGCCCCTGTCATGTCGCGGCGGTTAATCATGTCGATACCTCCTTCTTGCTTTTCAATTTTCCGGGCAGTAACATTTACCGATTCAAGTTCTGAAACATCCTCCTGCATTTCCACATTAAATTCAGACCTGTTTTCAATCTTGAATTCCAGAGCTTTATAGCCAATGTATGAAATTTTCAGAAAGCTGGCTTCATCAGTAACTTCGAGCATGAAGTTTCCGTTAATATCTGTAATTGTACCGTTAAGGCTACGCTCATTGTCGTTCATGGCAACAATATTTACACCAATCAACGGTTCCTTTAACATCAAGTCAGAAACCTTACCTCGCAGTAACCTTTTGTCTTGAGCCAATGAATTGGAATAGACTGACAGGGCCAGTAAACTCAGCAGAAATATTTGTAGTTGACTACGTATTTTCATTATTTCACTTTTAATCTCAATGTGTTAAATGGCATTACTATTAAAATTCCGGCCTAAAGACCATCTAAATCTGGTAGCAACACTCTGTCGATATAATTAATTACTCCATTAATTAATTGTGTATTTATGCTTTCAACTGTAGCAACCTCAATATCACCGCTCGATCCACTTACTTTAATGCTACCCCCTTCAGTATAAATTTGCAAAGGCGATCCTATAGAAGAGTATTTAACTACATTCATGTTCGTTCTGAGCATAAAGCGGTTGCGAATAACATGATTACGCAAAAAAGCCTCGTATTGCTCGTAAGTGAAAACGTCAGTGTCACCTTCATAATCAGGTACAAACTTTGGCAAACCGTTTGCCCTGGCATAATCATCATATTTCTTTATGGCTTCATCGGTTGGTACAAGCATGGTTATATTTCCCTTGTATGAGTTTAACTCATCGGTCAACTCCCGGTGATATGTCGCCATTCGTTGTGTATAGATATTGTTAGTACCAGCCAATTCACTTACGATGGTGCGGTTATACCTAACATTATACAAAGCATCATCGACTACATAAATAACTCCATTTGACCCATATATTTCATCAACAATGGTTGCTGTACTATCAGGTGATAAACTACTAATTAAGCGATTACCTGCTTTACCCATAAAAGTTCCTGAGGCTGTGCGATAGTACCCATCAGTAAAGGGCTTTGTAAAAACTCCTTTTTCAAATATATGATCGCCCGGATTACGTACATAAACCGTATCTGGAATAATTAAAAAATTCGCAAGATTACGTACGTTAATGTCTGTCATTGACTCCACTCCACCGACAATAGAATCTGTCAGGACTTCATTTGACGGGGCAATAATGGTCCATGATTTTGGAAGCCTGACCCTCTCTCCATGTAAAAACTCGTTTGAGGCATATGTATTATCTGCAATAGCGTTTAGCCAGTTTCCTTTATCCAGGACATATTTCATACTCTGGAAGTTTTGATCCAGTAAGAACATTCCGGTAATACGTGAAATTTTCGGCGGATTAAGAACCGGTGTAACAGAATATAACAATCCATTGCTCAACGGAACAATATTATCGTTGATATAATTGTTAATGCCGAATACAACCCTGCTGTCACTCATGCGAATTCCACCAATCATAGCCTGCCCAAACAAGCGTTCTTTGTGCACT
The DNA here is from genome assembly GCF_982718395.1 of Carboxylicivirga sp. NCBI lineage: Bacteria > Pseudomonadati > Bacteroidota > Bacteroidia > Marinilabiliales > Marinilabiliaceae > Carboxylicivirga > Carboxylicivirga sp. Next base: position 792 of record NZ_CEXQWX010000024.1, on the reverse strand, counting down.
GAGCGACTTGTAACGTTGTATTTTAAAAGTTCAATAACCAGATCGTTAGGTAAGCTGCTGAACTCCCCGCCAAAGTTATCCAGGTATGGCTCGAAAAACTCATTTAACGCATCGTTGTCTGGTATAAAAACAGTTAAGTCTTCGTCTTCTCCATTATAGTTAAAATTAAATTTGACGCGGTTTCCATCATTATCGGTATACCAAAATTCTTTTCTATAGGCTTCATGTTCCACCCCATCAACAACGTAACTATTGTCCGGATCATAAATAAGCGTATCAAAACGATTCACCATTTCGGAGTAAATACTGTATTGTGGAGAATTCTGAATGAATTCAAAAATATTCTGTGCCGGTTCCAGCACTTTATCAATACCATGAATAACACCATTTTCACACCCCATATCAACCAACTCTGGCAATATCCGGGCTCCTTCCACATTAAAAGTGTTGTATGCTTTGGCTGATTGGCTTTTGTAGACACTCTCATAATCAGTGGAGTAGTCACTATTTCCTGATGCACCAAAGAAACCTAATGGATATACTGATACTTGTTTATTTTGGTTATATGTCTCGTCAAACCATCTTGACGAATAGCGATTGCTATTGTCAAACATGTAACGCTTATTAAAATCGTATTGATAAAAAATTCCATATAATGCATGGTAATTAATAAACTGAACTATTTGCGCCGAATCCATGATTCCGGTATGCATATCCGCATTTGCCTCATTGTAAGCATCGATGGCATCATTAGTAGGTACCATCATGGTATAAACAGGTCCTTTTCGGAAG
>NZ_CEXQWX010000023.1:0-53338 GCF_982718395.1 Carboxylicivirga sp. | reverse complement strand
TTTAAGCGGACCAAAATTATCACGACTCCAGTTATAATCACTACTGTACGGGAATACATTAAAACCTGAACCATTTGGTTTCGACTCAACCATCTTAACTAATTTTACAAATGGCATAGTTTTCACCTTTTCAGCCATTCCTTCGGTCAGATTTAAAATATAGTTAGGTGCAGAACCTATACTCTCCTGATCGGCTTTCGAAATCTCAAGTTTTTCAAAGAAACGAGAATTCAAAGTGGTACCATCGGTCTGAACATGATAAAGGTGCTGAATATTTTCAGGGTTTGTAACCGCTTTACCGTTAATAAAAATTTGATTGCTGCGGATCTCAAAAACATCACCTGGAAGTGCCACACAACGCTTCACATAGTTGTCGCGACGATCGACCGGACGTGCCAGTACTTCTCCATAGGTACGAGGATCATCTTTAATAATTTTGCTACCAATGCCCATCAAGTATTGATTGCGTTCCCAGTCCGAGTTAAACGGCGTTGAACGCTGTAACGATCGATCTTGGGAGTACATAAATGCCCCCTTTTGCAAACACTGCTCAAAGTATGACGGATTATTGCTTAGGAACGGAACGGTATCACCAGCCGGAAAGTTAAATACAACAATATCATCGCGCTTAACCTTACCAAAACCTTTTAATCGCTTGTAATCCCAATGAGGCCAATCCGTATAAGACTTGCTGTTGGTGATAGGGAAAGTATTCTGAACCAATGGAAAAGCAATTGGTGTATTAGGCATGCGAGGACCGTAACTTACTTTACTTACGAACAAGTGATCACCAACCATCAATGATTTCTCCAATGAGCTGGTTGGAATCTTATAATTCTGAAACAGAAAAATATTGATCATATAAACCGCGATCAGGGCGAAAACCAATGCATCGGTCCATTCAACAACGGCACTTGGCTTTTTACCATCTTTGGTTTTCTTCCAAAAATCCCAAGGAATTTTTTTTGTGATATAACTATCGAATAAAAGTGGATATAACAATAGTAACCAATAATTACCAACCCATATAACCCATAGGAAGAAAACGATGCTGGCAATACCCAGTTTAATCCATCTTAATTTTGATACATTTTGCATTAGAGTAAGATTTAGCTTAGAAGTTTAATAAGTCGTTCATGCTTAAGAAGCCCTTGTTTTTAGCAGCAAACTCAGCAGCCAATACAGCACCAAGGGCAAACCCTTTTCGTGATTTGGCACTGTGGTGAATAATAATTTCGTCAACTGCTGAATCGTATTTAATAGTGTGGATGCCTGGTACTTGTCCTTCACGAATAGCTTTTATGGCCACATCGCCATCATTCTCTTCTTTGTTGAGTTTCCAATTTGTTTTGGCATCAATGTTTTCGATTAAGTCTTCAGCCAGGGTAATGGCTGTACCGCTTGGAGCATCCAGCTTTTGTGTGTGGTGCACTTCTTCCATTGATACATTGTACTCGTTCATTTTATTCATGATGCGAGCCAGCTGCTTGTTTAGTTCAAAGAAGATGTTGACGCCTAAACTAAAGTTAGAAGCATAGAAGAAGGTTTGTTGACCATTTTGGCATCGCTCTTTGATATCCTCCCATTTATTTAACCAGCCGGTGGTACCCGAAACAACCGGAATGTTTGATTCGAAACACTTCAGGTAATTGTCATAAGCTGCCTCAGGGCGTGTAAATTCAATGGCCACATCGGCCGATTTAAATTGATCATCGTTAAAGGAATCGTTACTTGAAATGTCAATTTTGCTAACTATTTCGTGTCCGCGGTCAAGAGCAATTTTCTCAATCTCCTGCCCCATTTTCCCGTAACCGACAAGTGCTATTTTCATGTGTATATAATTTGCATTTTAATTGTCACATGGAACTCTCAAGAAATTTTAATCATCACCCAGTGTGTAATTTTTAAGATTAAAATTTACATGTTCGTTTCATGTGTTTTATTTATTTTTTTAGTGTCACACGCCTGATTATGCAGGCTGGTAATGTCCAGTTAAAATTGGTGGACATTTAATTTGTTATTAATTCTATTCGGATGCTTTGTTGAGCTTTTCACTTGCAACAATTTATTGTTGAATTGTAAAGCATTGTGACTTTTATATGTATTAAAATCAACAGTAAAACAAACCGTTCGGGCAAAGATAAAAAATTAGTAAGTAAGTCGGTGGTCTATTCTCCTTTAAGCAAATGTATTCATGCACACTTTAACCTTTCTTTAACGAATAGCCTTTGTTGTGTTCGTTTATTGGTTGATAATGTATGATTTATCGTCCTCGTTGTAGATAAAGGTTCCCTCTTTCTATAATTTTCCCTCTTTCGTCTTTAATTTTTATACAGTGTTCTGCCTTTTTTTAAGAAAGTTCTATGAAAATTGCAAAACCATCAGGTTTTTGTCTGGAAAGATCTACGTTCTTTCCAGAAAGTTCTGTCTTTTTCGCAGAACGATGTAAGAAAAAGGCAGAATGACCTATAAAAATTATAGAAAGTGGCTTCAAGAAACCAGGTGATTGGCTGATTGAGTTAGATTGATCTCATTCAATCGGAGAACAACTAGCACAAGTTGTTTAAGTTTGGAGACAGAAAGCTAATTGATTCAGATGTATTAAAAACGTTTGATCAATTTATTAGCTTTTAATACTTATTCACTTAATTGATCGTTTATTAAATTGGACTCATGTTCTGACAAAAGTTGATAAATTTTATCTTTGCCTCTGTCATGCACATAAATTATAAGCAATGAAGTATATTCTAATAACAATATCTCTTTTTGCCTGGAGCTTTACAAGCAGTATCAACGGGCAATCGTACCGCAAAACAACTACTCCCGAATACATTGAGCAATACAAAGATTTAGCCATTAAAGAAATGAAACGTGTTGGGATACCGGCGAGTATTACAATGGCGCAAGGTATTCTGGAATCGGGAAGTGGAAACAGCACGCTGGCACGAAAATCCAATAATCACTTTGGTATTAAATGTCATAGCGATTGGAAAGGGAAGCGTGTATATCATGACGATGATGCCAAAGGCGAATGTTTTAGAAAATACAAAACCGTGTATGAATCGTATATTGATCATTCAGAGTTTTTAGTTGATAAAAAACGCTACGCCAGTTTGTTTAATTTAAAAACAACGGATTATAAAGGTTGGGCCAAAGGATTGAAGAAAGCCGGTTATGCCACCGATCCGAAATATGCACATCGACTTATTGATATTATAGAAAAACATAAACTCTATCTGTTGGATGAAAACAAAGCCTGGAAGAAACCACCATCCAAGCAAGGAGATGATAATTTTGTAATCACGACCTACAACACACATGTGATTGATTATAACAATGGAGTGAAGTATATCCGGGTTGAAGAAGGTGATACCTTCGAATCTGTATCTGAAGAGTTTGGATTACGTCCTTGGGAATTATATAAATACAACGATTTGTCTAAAGGCGATAATATTCAAGCTTACCGATATATTTATATACAGGGCAAAAAGGGTAAAGCACACAGAAGTCATGAATACCATGTGGTAAAAGAAGGAGAAACCTTACATTACATATCACACAAATATGGTATTAAGTTGAGTAAACTCTTACGATTTAATAAGCTAAATGAGGGTGCCAAAGTGAAAGCTGGCGATAAGCTGAATCTAAGGCGGAAGAAGAAATAAAGACATTAAGAAGGCCTCATTCGTGCAAATGAGGCCTTTTAATATCTATTCCCAATTTATACAACACCTTCAATTTGCTCAGTATCAAAACCGCGCAATAAGTCTGATGTTGTCATGCGTTTTTTACCAGCGATCTGCAACTCTTCAATCTTAAGGGAACCATCTCCAGTACCAATCAGTAAAAAGCTCTTATTATCAGATGCAATAGTACCTGGCATCAATTTCTCTGAATGATCGGCTATAGCATAAAAAACTTTGACACTAAGTGATTTTCCATTCTTCATTTTGAATTCGGTCCAGGCCGTTGGATATGGTGATAAACCGCGGATATGATTGCGAATCATTTCTGTATCATTGCTCCAATTGATTCGACAGTCATCTTTAAAGATTTTTGGTGCCGGATTTAATTGACTGGTATCGGCAAATTCATCCTGCGGAGTGGCTTTTACTTTATCATCAGCAATGTCGGTGACTGTCTTCAAAACCAATCCCGCTCCCAATTTCATCATCTTATCATGTACAGTTCCCGCAGTATCTTCATCTGTAATTGGTAGTTCCGATTGATAAATGATATTACCTGTATCTATCTCGTGCTTCAAAAAGAATGTGGTGACACCGGTTTTTTTGTCGCCATTAATTACAGCCCAGTTGATAGGTGCTGCCCCGCGGTATTGAGGCAATAAAGAGCCATGCAAATTAAACGAGCCGAACGGAGGCATATTCCATACTGCTTCGGGTAGCATTCTAAATGCAACAATAATTTGAAGATCGGCTTTCAAATCTTCTAATTCTTTCAAAAAATCAGGATTCTTCAGTTTTTCGGGTTGTAGCACTGGTATATTCACTGATAGAGCATATTCTTTTACCGGTGATTGTTTTAGTTTCTGACCACGACCGGCAGGCCTGTCAGGTGCTGTTACTACACCAACAACATTATTTTGATTTTCCACAAGGGCTTTCAGACTCTCTACAGCAAAGTCGGGCGTACCCATAAATACAATTCGTAAATCCTTATTAGCCATATATCATGTTTTATTTTATTCTTTTAGTTCGCGGTTCCCTTTTTGGTGCAGTGGGAAATAGGGGCAATGCCTGCAACCATTACCACAACAGTAGCCGCGTTCTTTTAAATATTTCTCTGTCATCACTCTAAATCCTCTGGGATCCATGTAGTAATCTACATTCTCTTCCAAAGGATCTGACATATAATAATCGTCAAAATCCATCTAAATAATGTTTGGTACACAAAGATAAGGCGAAATGTGGATTTGTTTCTAAAGTGGAAGTTTAATCAATAGAGGAAAGGATTATTTATTGAGTTAAGGATAAAGCATGCAAAAAAGATCGTATCCTTAATTTGGCCAATTGCAAAAAGGATCGCTCCAAATAAATGAAGCGATCCTTAGCTTTTTAGAGTTCTTATTTCGCTTTACTTCTCGCTAAACTGTTTCATAAATTGCACTCTCAGGTATCCCGCTGGATTAACGGCTTTTGATTGACTTAACATGCCTCTGAAATCATCCAGGTTATTGAAATTTTGTTTAGTCATCCACTTATCAATTTCGTGATTATAGCGCTCTATGGTTTCAATACCGTTTTGATATAGTGTACTTGCAAGCTGTACCACGTTTGCCCCTGCCAATATCATCTTCAGGATGGTACGTGACTCATGGATACCAGTTGTGGCTGCCAAATCACATTCTGTACGACTTGATGTGATGGCGATCCAGCGTAATGGCATGGTATATTCATATTCCTTGCTGAAAACGTGAGTAGGGATTACTTCGAGGTTATCCACATCAATATCAGGTGAGTAAAAACGATTGAAAAGGACTAAACCGGCAATGCCAGATTTGGACAGGCGTGTGATGATATCTGCCAAATTGGAGAAATAATGACTGATTTTAATCGATACTGGAATGTTAACTTCTTTTAGTACTGCATCGATCACATCAAAATATACCTGCTCATTATCTTCTCCTTTACGATCTGTATCCGATGGTAAGGTAAAGATATTAAGCTCAATGGCATCAGCTCCGGCATCCTGCAAAGTGCGGGCATATGATGGCCAGTTATGAGCAGTAATACAATTGATGCTGGCAATAACAGGTATACCAACCTCTTTTTTGCAATCGTTAATCAGTTTTAAGTAGTCAGTTAGTGTTCCTTCTACATCGAAGGTATCGTAATAATCCATTGTTTCTGGATAAAGGTAATTTTGCGAGTGCATGCGATGCAGTTCACGCTCCATTTCCGTTACAATTTCCTCTTCGAATAGTGATTTAAGAATAACAGCTCCGGCTCCGGCTTTTTCAATTTTCTTAATGTCTTCCAACGAGTTGGTTAATCCGGAACTGGCTGCAATTATGGGACTTTTTAATTGTAGTCCAAGATAAGTAGTCGAAATGTCGGGCATAATTTTAGAATTTTGTTGAATAAAGGGATATTGAAAATAAATATCTTCACTAATTTAAAGTTTTGGAAGATAAATATGCCATGTTTAAACAAATAAAGAATTCGTATTGTTGTGTGGGATTGATGTCAGGTACCTCCTTGGATGGACTTGATATTATATTGTGTCAATTGGAAAAATCCGATTTAGGTTGGCAATATCAGATATTGAATAGTACAACTATAAGCTATTCAGATCATTGGCGTCAAAGCTTGCTAAATGCTCCACTATCAGGAGCAAAGCAATTGCTTAAACTGAATCGACGCTATGGAGAATGGGTCGTTGAGCAGATCAATGAATTCCTCGATCCGGTAAAAGAGAAGCCGGATTTAATTGCATCTCATGGACATACAGTTTTTCATGAACCAGAGAATGGTTTTAATTTTCAGTTAGGTGATCCAAATATTATTGCGGCCAGAACGGGCATTACAACGGTTTCTGATTTCAGAAGTCTGGATGTATGTCTTGGTGGGCAAGGGGCTCCTCTGGTACCAATTGGTGATAGTTTGCTATTCTCAGATTACGAAGCATGCGTTAATATCGGAGGTTTTGCTAATGTGTCGTGTCAGAAGAATAACCAGAGAATTGCCTGGGATGTTTGCCCGGTTAATTTTGTTATCAACCGTCTTGTGAGTAAAATAGGATTGGCAATGGATAAAAATGGCAAACTAGGTCAGCAGGGCAATGTGATACCCGAATTATTGTCACAGTTGAATAGCTTAATATATTATAGAGAAAAAGCCCCCAAATCTCTGGCACAGGAATGGGTTGAAAAGGATTTTTGGCCAATAGTACATACTTATAAAAACAGTACTCTTAATGATATACTTCGTACATGCTATGAGCATTTCTCTGATGCGATTGCAAGTGATCTAAACCAATATATACAAAAGGGAAAGATACTCTTTACCGGAGGAGGCGTTTATAACAAATTTTTAATGCAGTTGCTTAAAAGTAAACTGAAATCCAGTGTAGTTATTCCCGATAATACATTAATTGACTTTAAAGAAGCGCTTGTATTTGCATTACTTGGTGTGCTCCGGCTTAGAGGAGAAGTCAATTGTTTAAAGAGTGTAACAGGAGCTAAACGAGATAATTGCTCCGGTGTGGTTACTCTTGGATAAAGCCTGATCTAATACGGGGAAGGAGTGATCGTTATAATAATTTACAGCAGGCATTTGATCTAATGTCCTGTGGTGTTGTGCCAATTATTGTTTCCATTCATTTTCATATTATGTGGTGAAATGTTTAAAGCCAGTGTGCAGGTTGGATGCGGATGATTAAAGATACTATATTGCTGATCTATCATTACGAATTCAACCTAATTTAAATCAGATGAAGTAATCTTGTACATTCAATGATTTGGTCAATGCTGTCTTATAATTGAATTATATGTGAGTTTCCGGTACGTATTGTATGGGCATCTGATAAATTGAAAGTAAAATTTAAACACATGAAACAATTATTATTTTTGATGTCGCTTTTGCTGTTTAGTACCGCGATTTGTGCACAAACACAAACAATTAATACGCACGATAAGGTTACCATCTACACTAATCCTTCAAAAGGAAGTAATAGCTTTAAACAGTGGGGTGTATTTCCGTCTCAGGATAAGGAAGTGAGGCGTATAGTTATGCATCTGACATTAGCTTATCCTGAAGACAGGGCCATTGCTCATTGGGATTATATGGATCGTATTAAGATTCTTCGCCAGGGAGGAAAGAAAGGCAAGGTGCTTGACTACGAGATAGGCCGCATGTTAACACCTTATGGAAGTAATTTTAAAGAGGGATGGAATTATACCTGGAGCGTTGATGTGACCGATTTTCAGGCTTTTCTTCGCGATAGTGTTGAGCTGGAATACATTCATTCTGGTTATGAGTCACCTGATCTTGGGTGGGATTTGAGTATCAACTTTGAGTTTTTGTTTGGGCCTCAAGTGGCCGACTTTATCAAACTGGATAAATTGTGGACCGGAGGTTTCCAATATGGTAACCCGAAAAATGATATTGAAAAAAGCCTGAAACCAATTCAAATTAAGAAGGCAAATAATAGTTCTTTTGGTCGCTTCCGAATTCAGCAAACTGGTCACGGAATGGATCAGCCAAATGGATGCAGTGAATTTTGTAGTCGTTGGCGCGAAATGATTTTTGATGGTCAGGTGGTTGATCATCGTGATTTATGGAAAGAGTGTGGAGATAATCCGCTTTATCCGCAAGGCGGTACATGGATTTTTGATCGTGGCCACTGGTGTCCGGGAGATTTACAAACGCCAGATATTGTGGATGTGATGCTTAGCCGCAAGAAGCATACTGTTGATCTGAAAATGCAACCCTTTACTGCTAATAATATCAATCAACCAAAAGAAGAAATAGCTTCATTTTTTATTCAGTATGGTGCACCTAATAACCAGCATGATGTCGCTATAGAAGAGATTATCGCGCCAAACAATCTGGACAATTACAATCGTTTTAATCCAAGAGGCTTCAATCCGATTATAAAGATTCGTAACCTGGGCAGTGAAACACTTCATCGTTTATTGATTAATTATCAAACGGAAGGTTTTGAAACGAAGACTTATGAGTGGACAGGCGAACTGGATTTTTACCAATCAATGACAATATCTTTGCCGGGTGAGATTGAATCAAGAGAAGGAACCAATATATTTTCTGTAGTATTGAGCGAACCAAATGGAGAAGATGATGAGTGGGATGGAGATAACAGTATGAAATCTGAATTTGAACCAATACCAACTTTACCGTCGAAGTTTGTGGTTGATTTTATGACCAATAAGCAGCCTGGTGAAAATTCATTGTTTATTGTGAATAGTGCCGGAGATAGTATTTATATGAAGAAGCCAGTTGATCTAAAGCCAGATACCACATACCTGGATACTCTGAAGCTACCTGAAGGAAAATACTTTATGCAACTCACAGATACAGCAGGTACAGGTCTTGAGTTTTGGTTTTTTGCAAAGGCAGGTTATGGTCGCTTGCGTTTAAAAGATACGGAAGATAACCTTATTAAACTATTCGAGAGTGATTGTGGGAACGGGCTTTTCTATGCTTTTCAAACCCAGGATGACTTCCAGGTAGATACCACAAAGTCGCATTTGTCGGTTAATATTTACCCAAGAATGGTTGAGGAGTATGCAACTGTATATACCACGACCAATATTGCTTCAACATTAAAATTACGAATCACAAAGGATGGTGAGTACATCGAAATGCATGAATTCACCAATGTAAAAGATTCACAAACGGGTCTAGATTTGCGTCATTTAGTAGATGGCCGCTATGTAATGGAGATTTATATTAACGGAGAACATCAAATGAATCGTAGATTTAATAAAGTGAAGAAAGGAAGTCTTAAATGGTAAGTTAGAGGAAATATAAAGAAACTGGTGGAGCCTTAAATGATCATTTTTCAATCTTATCACTAATCACACCCATAAATGATCACATTACTTGACCGCAGAAATAAGTAATGGCATCCACCAGCACCTCTTAACTATGAAACACACCAAGCAAAAATATGTTTACATATATTTTAAATAAAGACATAAAAAAAGGAGGCTTATGCCTCCTTTAAATTTTATGTAATCGTTATCAATTACTTATTATCGTATTTAAAGAACTGCAGGTTGTGTCCCATTCGTTCTTTTTTCGTTTTCATGTAATGTTTATTGTGAGGATTTGGAGATACCTCAATCGAAATATTCTCCACTACTTCCAAACCATATCCTTCAAGTCCGATTCGTTTGATTGGATTATTAGTCATCAGGCGCATTTTACCAACACCCAGTTCACGAAGGATTTGCGCACCTACACCATAGTCGCGCTCGTCCTCTTCAAATCCTAGCTCAATATTGGCATCAACGGTATCCATGCCTTCTTCCTGAAGCTTGTAGGCTGCAATCTTATTCATTAAGCCAATGCCACGGCCTTCCTGATTCATATATACAACAACACCCTTTCCTTCGTTTTCGATCAATTCCATGGCTTTATGCAACTGTTCGCCACATTCACATCGTAATGAGCCAAAGATATCCCCTGTAGCACAAGATGAGTGAACACGCACAAGGATTGGTTCGTCTTCATTCCATTCGCCTTTAATAAGGGCCATGTGCTCCAGTCCGTTTGATTTTTGTTTAAATGGAATAAACCGGAAATCACCCTGAGCTGTTGGAAGGTTGACTTCAACTCCTTTGATAATTAAGCTTTCTTTTTTAAGGCGATAGGCGATCAGATCTTTAATGGTAATAATCTTCAGATTAAATTTCTCAGCGATCTTCACTAATTGTGGCAGGCGTGCCATGGTACCGTCTTCATTTAAAATCTCAACGAGAACGGCAGCGGGTTGAAGTCCGGCCAATCTTGCTAGATCAACACCAGCTTCCGTGTGACCAGCTCGACGCAGAACACCTCTGTTTTTAGCTTTTAAAGGAAAGATGTGCCCCGGGCGTCCTAGTTCTTCTGGCTTAGTTTCCGGGTTTGTAAGTGCCAAAATTGTTTTAGCACGGTCGGAAGCTGAAATACCAGTTGTACAACCATGACCTAATAAATCAACAGAAACTGTGAATGGTGTTGCATGACTAGCAGTGTTTTTACCCACCATTAAATCTAATTCCAACTCTTCACATCTCTCTTCTGTTAATGGGGTACAAATTAAACCACGTCCGTGAGTGGCCATAAAATTGACCTTTTCCGGAGTCATTGTTTCAGCAGCCGCAATGAAGTCACCTTCATTTTCGCGATCCTCATCATCAACAACAATAATTAGTTCACCATTCTTAATAGCTTCAATAGCCTCAGGTATTGAATTCAATTTAAACTCTTGTTCTGTTGACATTTGTTATATTTAATTTCAACGGTGTTATCACTATGGGAGTGCAAAATTAATGAAATTAAAAACCAAAACAATGAAATGCCTCAGGTCTTGGCGTTTGTTTCATATGATTATAGTCTAATTTCATTTGATTGATGCAACTTTCAGATATGGTTTATCAGTCTCTATCGGTTCGATAAGAATATGGTATTAAGAGTTCGTTTCAGCTTCTTCCTCCTTATCCAGTCTGTTTTTCAGATCATACTTTTCACGCCTAAATAACTTTCGGAAGAAAATAGTGTAAGCATCTGCGTTGAGTAAAGTTGAATCGGTTGCGGACTTATACGTTAAAAATGCACCCAATGGAAACAGAATGGATGAAGACAACCACATGCCTTGGTATACTTGCCATGCGCCTTCCTTGGCAAACTTTACTCCCAAGGTATCAACAATGTAATAGAAGATAAAGAACAAAACTGAAATAACCACAGGCATACCAAGACCTCCTTTACGTATAATAGCCCCAAGTGGAGCCCCGATAAAGAAGAATATAAAGCAGGCAAATGAAAGCGTGAACTTACGGTGCACCTCCATATAGTGTTTGGTTATTTTTGATTGATAATTGCGGTAGCGCGTTAATTTTCCTTCCAGTTGGCTACGGTTATCTTGCGCTTGTCTTTTTGCTCCCTCAATTGCAATCAATTGTTGATTGCTGCTCATTGCCTGAAATAATGAGTCATAATTTAAAGGCGAAATCGAATCAATCGATGTTTTTGGGGCTTCTTTATTGCGTCTTTGGTAGTATCTACGTTGCTGGAAATAAAAATCATCTGTTTGTTTTCTGATATTGGCCACTACCTCATTTTGTTGCATGTTCAAGGTGTCAATACCATCTTGCAACTGTTCAAGGTTCTTCATTCGGTCGTGGCTGGAAAACAATTGTTCATCAGAGCGCTCCAGGTTATGCCCTTCCATCTCAAAAAGGGCAATCTGTTTTTTAAATTTATCACGTCTGAACCGTTGCTTCTCTCTGTTATCTAAACGTTTCTTCTGGTTCTGAACATTTTCCTCAAAACGAATGCCATCCATCAAGGTTAATTTCATAAAGCCATTGTCTTTGGCTACTTGTAATTTACCAGAATCGGCTAGTGTAACGTTAGAGTTTGGGTTACGACTATCGCGGTGGTCGTAGATCATCACATCGTGCATCAAGCCAGTAGCCTGATCTTTACTTTTAATTTTTATTCTGAAATCTTCAATTCCATCGTAAAATATCTGCTCTTTTATCTCAAGCTCAGGCTTTTTTTGTTTGACTGACCAAAGTAAAGTGTAGAGCTTAAGGTTGGCCCACGGCAAAACATTGTTGGAAAAACCGAAAGCAAGTATGGATATGATAATCGTAACGATAATTAGTGGTTTCATAGTTCGGAGCAAAGATACCCCGGATGCCTTAATGGCGGTAAGCTCATAATTTTCACCCAGGCTTCCGAATGTCATTAAAGACGCTAAAAGAATAGCCAGCGGCAAAGCCATTGGTATCACCTGTACCGAAGCATAGAACATCAGCTCACCTAAAGTGAAAAAGTCAAGGCCTTTACCAACCAAGTCATCAACATATCTCCAAAGAAACTGCATTACCAGAATAAACAATGATATAAAGAATGTCATTGCTAACGGGCCTAGATAACTCTTTAAAATAAAAAGGTGTAATTTCTTCATCGTCTCTATAAACTCCTAACCACGAATTTGTACATTCGCTTTGACAAAGTTAGTTGAAACATTGGAACAACCATATATCGTGATTTAGGTTTTTAGCTTTTGAATACTGCTAATGGTGTTCCAATGTCTTAATCAAGAGGCAGTATTATTTGTCAAGACTGTTTTGTAAATTGAAGGATTCACGATTGAGTAATCTATTAACAAGAGCTTTAAGGTCATCGATATTAAGTAAACTTGAATCTCTTACCGATTGATAGGTTAGAAATATGCTGATAAGTAATAGAACAGCTGATGAAAGCCACATTCCGACAGCAACGGGAAATACTCCCTTTAGAGCCATATTAGCCCCAAACGTGTCGAGTAAATAATAGACGATAAAAAAGGCAATAGCCAACACTACCGGCATGCCTAACCCTCCCTTTCGAATAATAGCACCTATGGATGAACCAATAAAAAAGAAAATAAAACAGGTGAATGGGAGTGTAAATTTGCGATGTAATTCAATTTGATGCTTTAGTTGATCAGAACGAGTCTTTTCAAGTTTTTTAATTTCCTGGGTTAGCGATACCAGTTTATTTTGTACGTAACGTTTAGCTGATTTTATCCCTAAAAGTTGATTGTTATTGCTTAAGGTATTCAAGCTTGAGTTTATTTGTTCTGAACTATAATCCTGACTAGGATTTTGTTGAGGTCGCAACTTATGATCCAAGGTAATCTGGTTGGTAATTAAGGATTGCTTCTTTTTAAATTCTTTTATGTCATTAGTTAATTGCGTAAGATTTTTCATCTTGTTATGATTGGCATAACCAGATTCATCTATTCTTGTAAATTCCTGATTCTGGATGTTGAATTGGGAAATTTGTTTTTTAAATACATCATGACGGAATTGTTGCTGATCGTGTAAAGAGAGTTCTGTTGTTTGACCTTTGACATTGCCTTCATATTGAGATCCATTGTGCAAAGTGAGGCGCATCATCTGTGATTCTTCATCCATTTTAAGTGAGCCTGTTTCAGCAACAGTAGTGTTTGATGTTGGATTATTGATATTACTGTGATCATAAATCATTACACCATATAACATTCCGCTTTGTTTGTCTTTCTGGTCAACTTTAATGCTATATAAGTCCAATTTATTAAATACACCCTCTTTAATTTCCAATTCTGGTTGGTGAGTTTTTATCGAATACAAAAGTGTATGAAACTTAAGGTTTGCCCAAGGCATAACATTATCTGAAAAGAAAAATGCCATAAACGATATTAAACCTGTTATTAGAATGAGTGGCTTCATGGCCTTTAATAAGGAAATGCCAGATGCCTTAATGGCCGTTAACTCATAATTCTCACCCATACTTCCAAATGTCATTAATGAAGCAAGTAAAATAGCAAGTGGCAAGGCCATTGGAATAACTTGTAGAAGAGAGTAAAGTAATAACTCTGAGAGAGTGAAAGTGTCAAGTCCCTTACCAACTAAAATATCGATATATCGCCAAAGAATTTGTAAAAGCAGTATGAAAATTGATATGAAGAATGTAGCAGCTAATGGTCCGAGATAACTTTTGAGTATAAAGAAATGAAGCTTTTTCATACAGAGGAAAAGTTGAGATTGTGTTCATTAGACAATTGATTCTTCAACTTCTCTTACCTTTTTCTCAAAAAAAAAACGCCTGACCATTTGGTCAGACGCAATACCGTGTTTCTTTATAATTAAACGGAACCAAGTCCGTGCTTTAGTTCATCAATTTGATTATTCCATAGTTCAATGGAATCTTCTTTTTCATCTGCCTCAGCAAAGTCCACTACAACTAAAGCTGTTTCTCCCGTTAAATCATCTACATTAATACGAAATTCGAAATACGCTTTATCATCGTCATCGTCCAGCCAATGATAGCGCACCATTTTATTTTCTTTTCGCAGCACCTGCTCAGCCTGTTGTTCAGAACCTTCCCAAACAAATGTATAGACTTTGCCTTTTAAATTAACATCATCAGCAAACCATTCGGAGAGTCCGCTGGGGCTGCTTAAACGAGAAAATAATATTGAAGGAGATGTTTTAATAATATATTCCAGCTCGTATTTTTCTTTTTGAGTAGGCATGTTGGTATTTTTTAATCATCTGTTATGGGCTACAATATAACAGAATTCTTTAAAAATTAAAACTGGCAGGGATGTACTTTTTAATTAGGACTGAATAAAATTAATTAAATGTGATGTAACTCTTACTTAGTTTGTTTCATGTTGACAATAGAAAAAATGTAAATATTTTTGATTCTTTTGTTGGTAGGAATAAACTTTTGCCCTACATTTGCAACCGCAAAAACGGAGAAGCACAAAGGTGTAACAAACTCCAAGCATAATGCCGAGGTAGCTCAGCTGGTTAGAGCGCAGGATTCATAATCCTGAGGTCGGCGGTTCAAGCCCGCCTCTCGGTACAGATAATAGGCGATTCAGGATTTTCTGGATCGCTTTTTTATTGATATTATCACTACGATCTTCATACCTGCCTTGTTTATACAGCTTATAAAAAACATGATTTATTAGTTAATTATTTAGCAAAAACGTTTTAGCGAATTTTATTTTATTACATTTGAAGCCAGGTAATTCCATTAAATGAAAAAGAAACGCGTCAAATTAGTAGATATAGCAGCAGAATTAAAAGTTTCTGTCGGTTTGGTATCCTTGGTACTTTCAGGTAAATCCAAAGAAAACCGGATAAGTGATGCGTTGGCAAAGAAAGTGATGGAAACAGCTAATGCGATGGGCTATTCAGCCAATCAACTGGCCAGAGGATTAAGAACAGGTAAAAGTGGAATTATTGGTTTGGTGGTTGCTGATATTGCCAACCCTTATTTTGGTAAAATGGCTCGTTTTATAGAGAATGAGGCAAGTAAAGTGGGTTATCAAGTGATGTTCGGTAGTTCTGATGAAAACCCGGATAAACTTCAAAAAATAATTGAGGTGTTTATATCACGCCAGGTTGATGGAGTAATAGTGGTTCCGGTTAAAGGAAGTCAGACATTCTTTCAAAATTCGCCCATTCAGGTTCCGCTTGTATTTATTGATCGCTATTGCGACGGTATTGAAGAGGATTATGTGTGTTCAGATAATTTTGAAGGAGCTTTTCAACTGTGTAATCTATTGATTAATAAGGGCCGTAAGCAGATTGCGTCTTTTGTCTATAATACTGATTTAAGTAACAATAGGGATCGGATTAAAGGATACAGAGCAGCTATAGCAGAAGGTGGACTTTCTGCAGATAACGATGTGATTTACGAGGTTGGTTACAAGCACTTGGAAACACGTTTAGAGCCGGCATTGAAAGATGCATTGAAAAAGGGGTGTGATGCTTTCTTTTTTGCTAATAACAGCCTGGGGGTAGAGAGTCTCAAAATTTTTGATAAGCTTGGATGTAAAATGGGAAAAGATATTTCGATGGTCAGTTTTGATAATCCTGAGGTGTATCACGTTGTTAAGCCTGGAATAACCTGTTTTGAACAACCAATTGAGGCAATGAGTCAAACAGCAGTAAAAATATTGATTGATAAGATTATAAATAGTTCAAATAG
Organism: Carboxylicivirga sp.; assembly: GCF_982718395.1. Taxonomy (NCBI): domain Bacteria; kingdom Pseudomonadati; phylum Bacteroidota; class Bacteroidia; order Marinilabiliales; family Marinilabiliaceae; genus Carboxylicivirga; species Carboxylicivirga sp. Next base: position 37,112 of record NZ_CEXQWX010000023.1, on the reverse strand, counting down.
CACAATTTCAAAACGAATGATTGCAGGAAATCTTGTTTTACGGGAATCGTGCTAAAAATTTTTGCATTAATGCTAAAACGTTTAAGCAATAACTTATGTATACATTAGGAATAGATTACGGATCAAATGCAGTTCGTGTACTTCTTGCTAATGCAGAGCGCGGAGAGGTATTAGCTACAGCTGCGGTAGATTACGGACAGGCCGAAAAAGGTGTTTATTCAGATGATAAAGATGCTAATGTAGCCCGGCAGGACGCAGATGACTACCTTGATTCTTTAGTAAAGGCTTGTCAGAAACTGAAAAGTTATGAAGCGTTAAGTAGTTTTGATTGGAGTTTGATATCAGGGATTGGTGTTGATGCAACCGGGTCTACGCCAATTCCTGTTACTGAAGATCTAAAACCACTTAGCACACTCGATAAATTTAGTGATAATCTTAATGCCAAAGCGTGGATGTGGAAGGATCATACATCTGAAGAGGAAGCACTACAAATAACGCGTTTGGCAAGGGAGATTCGGCCTGACTTTATGAAAACTTGTGGAGGAAAATACTCGTCTGAATGGTTTTGGGCTAAACTATGGCATTGTGCTCAGGTTGACCATGAAGTATTTGACGCAGCTTTCACTTGGGTGGAATTCAGTGATTTTATTCCTGCCATACTAACGGGAGTAGAAAAATCAGTTGATGTGAAACGAAATGCTTGTGCAGCTGGACATAAAGCTCTTTATAACTCTAAATGGGGAGGTTTTCCTGATAAGGAGTTTATTACTCAATTGGACAAGCGGTTGGGTAAAATAGCGGACACCTTACCTGACAAAGCATTGGCAGTAGATAAGGTTGCCGGCTATTTATGTGAGGAGTGGGCTCAGAAGTTAGGTTTATCGGCAGGTGTTGCTGTAGCAATGGGAGCTTTAGATGCGCATGTTGGTGCCATTGGTTCTGGTGTTAATAATCAAACACTTGTTAAAATTATAGGTACCTCAACCTGCGATATTATTGTAGGAAATGATTCATCGGCTGTAATAGAAGGAGTTTCAGGTATTGCTGAAAATTCTGTTATTCCGGGATTTCTGGGAATTGAAGCGGGGCAAAGTGCTGTAGGCGATATTTTTAAATGGTATGTGGAGAAATTACTGGATAAAAATGATGACGCTCACATAGTGTTTACCGAAAAAGCTCAGAAACAGAAACCGGGACAAAGCGGATTATTGGCACTTGATTGGAACAATGGTAATCGCGATATATTATCTGACCCGAGTTTACGTGGATTAATATTGGGACAATCATTACATACTCAGGATTTTGAGGTGTATCGTGCATTAATTGAGGCAACTGCCTATGGCGCCAAACGAATTATTGACCAGTTGGAATCATCAGGAATTATAATTGACCGTATCATCTGTTGTGGCGGGATTCCTCAAAAAAACAAGTTGTTTATGCAGATATATGCCGATGTACTTAATCGGCCTGTAGATGTGGCCGAGAGCGATGAAACCGTTGCCTTGGGAGCTGCAATGATTGGCGCTTTGGCCGGATATAAAAGCAATGGTGAGATTATTTTATTGACCGATTTACAAAAACGTTTTTGTAAAGTGAGCAGTTTGAGTTATCAGCCAAAATCTGAAAATGTTACGGTATATGCAGAGTTGTATAAGCTCTATTTACAATTGCATGATGCCTTCGGTACACCAACCGGAAGCGGTAATCTTTATAATGTAATGAAGCAATTAATCCAAATAAAAAATAACATCTAAAATATTGAATAATGGCAAACAGACTAATTGGTGATTTACCAAAAGTAGGTATTCGTCCGGTCATTGATGGACGCGAGAGAGGTATTCGCGAATCGCTGGACCCACAAGTTATGGCTCTGGCCAAAGCCGCAGCCGATTTTATTGAAAACAATTTACGTTTTCCAAGTGGAGAAAAGGTACAATGTGTTATTGCTGATACATGTATTGGAGGCGTTGCCGAATCAGCTATGTGTGCTGAGAAATTTAAGAAGGAAGGCGTTGGCGTATCCTTAACCATTACGCCTTGCTGGTGTTATGGTACAGAAGTAATGGATACAGATCCTTTGATGCCTAAGGCAGTTTGGGGCTTTAACGGAACAGAACGTCCAGGCGCCGTTTACCTGGCAGCTGCTTTGGCCGGATATGCGCAGAAAGGATTACCAACCTTTGGCATTTATGGTCGTGATGTACAGGGTTCAGGAGATACAAATATTCCGGCAGATGTACAGGAAAAAATTCTTCGTTTTGTAAAGTCAGGTTTGGCTGTGGCGCAAATGGCTGGTAAATCATATTTATCTGTTGGCTACTGCTCAATGGGTATTGCAGGTTCAATGGTGGATAGCAACTTCTTTCAGGATTATCTTGGTATTCGTACTGAGTTTGTTGATTCTGTGGAAATACTTCGTCGAATTGATGAAGAGATTTACGATATAGAGGAATTTGCAAAGGCTCTGGCATGGACCCGGGCAAATTGTAAAGAAGGTAAGGACTACAACAATAAGGAAAATCAGGCCGATGATGTTCGTAAGCAACATGAGTGGGAAACTGTCGTTAAAATGACGTTGATCTGTCGTGACCTGATGGTGGGTAATCAAAAATTAGTTGAACAAGGCTATCGTGAAGAAGGACTTGGTCGTAATGCGATTCTGGGCGGTTTCCAGGGGCAGCGTCAGTGGACCGACTACCAACCCAATGCCGATTTTACAGAAGCTATTCTGAATTCTTCTTTCGACTGGAATGGAATACGTCAGGCCTATGTATTTGCCACAGAAAATGATAGCTTAAATGGTGTATCAATGCTATTTGGTCATTTACTGACTAATACAGCTCAGATCTTCTCTGATGTAAGAACCTTTTGGAGCCCCGATGCCGTTAAGCGCGTAACAGGAAAAACTCTGGAAGGTAAAGCTGCCGATGGTGTTATTCATCTTATTAATTCAGGCTCAACAACACTTGATGCTACGGCTCAGCAGAGAGATGAAGCTGATAATCCCGCTATGAAAGCATATTGGGAGATTTCAGAAGAAGAGGTGCAGAAATGTTTGGATAATACACGTTGGCCACAAGCTGTTCGTGAGTATTTCCGGGGAGGAGGTTATTCGTCACTGTTTAAAACAGAAGGAGAAATGCCGGTAACCATGTGCCGTGTAAATATTATTAAGGGACAAGGCCCGGTTCTTCAGATTGCAGAAGGTTGGACCGTTGAGTTGTCAGACGACGTTCATAATATACTTAATGAAAGAACGAACCCAACCTGGCCAACAACTTGGTTTGTGCCACGTACCACTGGAACAGGTGCATTTAAGGATGTGTACAGTGTGATGGCCAACTGGGGAGCTAATCATGGAGCCATTTCATATGGTCATATTGGAGCAGACTTGATCACATTGGCATCAATGCTACGCATACCAGTATGTATGCACAATGTGGATGATGAAAAAGTATTTCGTCCGAGTGCATGGGCTGCGTTTGGTGAGAATAAAGAGGGTTCGGATTACAGAGCTTGTGAAGTGTACGGACCATTATACGGAGTTAAGTAAGTGTATAAATAGAGGTTTTAATTGCCCGGATATCCAACGGGATAATCGGGCAATTATATGATTTACTTTACCATTACCATTGACCAAAATGATTGATTATCAGATTAACTATTAAATCCGAAAAAGTGAAAAATAAAGAAAAAGTGGTATCTAAAGAGCTATTGGTACCATTTATAATGATTACCTGTTTATTTGCCCTATGGGGATTTGCTAATGATATTACAAATCCGATGGTGGCTGCTTTTAAAACAGTGATGGAAATTACCAATGCTAAAGCATCTTTAATACAGTTTGCTTTCTATGGAGGATACGGTACCATGGCGATTCCGGCAGCACTGTTTGTTAAAAAATACTCATATAAAAAAGGTGTTTTACTAGGATTGATACTATATGCTGTGGGTGCATTGCTCTTTTACCCTGCTGCACAGTTTGAGGCCTTTGGATTCTTTCTGGGGTCCCTTTATATACTCACCTTTGGTTTGGCCTTTTTAGAAACAACAGCCAATCCTTACATCTTATCGATGGGTGATGAGGCAACAGCTACACGCCGCTTAAATTTGGCACAATCTTTCAATCCGTTGGGTTCTATCATGGGAATGTTTGTTGCCTCAAAAGTTATCCTGGCTTCGTTAGATTCTGATGTACGGGATGCTGCAGGTAACCTGGTTTTTGAGTCAATGAGTGTAGCCGAAAAAGCAGTTGTGCGAACACACGATCTGGCTGTGATTCGAAATCCTTACGTGATTTTAGGATTTGTTGTAATAGTGATGTTTATTATTATTCTCGTTTCTAAAATGCCAGAACGCAGAAATGCAGATCACACAGTCAGGACAAAAGACACGTTTAAGCGCTTACTCAAGAATATTAAGTATCGCGAAGGAGTAATTGCACAGGTGTTTTACGTAGCAGCTCAGATTATGTGTTGGACTTTTATCATTCAATACGCTGAGAATCTTGGAATAGATAAATCAACGGCTCAGGATTACAATATTGTAGCAATGGCCTTGTTTGTTAGCAGTAGATTCATAAGTACTGCGTTAATGAAATATATTAATGCAAGAAAGTTGTTGATGATTTTTGCTATCGGTGGTATGCTAACAACCACTGGTGTGATCCTGATCGAGGGTATGTTAGGGTTGTATTGTCTGGTTGGAACTTCAATATTTATGTCGCTCATGTTCCCAACTATATACGGAATTGCTTTACATGGTCTAGGTGATGATGCAACAATTGGCGCAGCAGGTTTGGTAATGGCTATTGTTGGAGGTGCCTTAATGCCACCAATTCAGGGAGCAATAATTGATATGGGTACTGTGGCTTGGTTACCTGCCGTTAATGCCTCATTTATATTACCATTTATTTGTTTTATTGTTATTGGAATTTATGCTTACCGAACATTGACGGTTTTTAAACATGAATAGTACAAAAAGCACTGTTGAATATATACAGTAGAATTCTTCAAACTAAGAAAAGAGGGTCAAGGCCTTCTTTTTTTATTCTATTTTAATCGCTTAGTGAATTAATAAAGTTTTTGATCGATGCATTAATTCATCTGCTATTTCTGCTTTACCAATCGATCGATGAACCTGAACGAGATTAAAAGGTATCCGGCTGCGCTTCCTGTAATAGCCCCGATTGAAATATCAGTTGGAGAATGAACTCCTAAGATAACTCTTGAAAGGGCTACCAGAATAGCCCAGCAGAATGGCACCAGAAAAAATAATCGACGTCTGTAATCATTGTAGATAAAAAGTATAATATAGGCCATGAGTGTTGTCATCAGAAAAGCATTAACTGAGTGACCGGACGGAAATGAATAGCCCGTTTCATGTAACCAGTGGTTCAAAACATCAGAATGGAGTTCTTCTCCGTCAAACGATATAAACCCAGGTTGATTATTATCTATGAATATTTGCAAATATTGGCGACGCTCTGATTTGCTGTCTAACGAATAGAAGTGTTCACTATTAAATCCTTTTTCACTGGCCAGGTATTTAATATTTGGCCGTTCAATCTTTAATCGTTCTTTAATGCTGTACTCATTGAATTGAGCAAAGATTCCTAAAACCGCTGAAAAAAGAACCAATGATATAATAACAGACAAAAGTTTTCTTCGCCATCCACTATACTGAAAACTAATGATCATGCAAAAACCAATAGTTATAAGAGGTACTCCAGCGGTGCCTCCAGTGTTTGAAATAAATAACCAGAATTTTGCTGCCCATCCTTCATGCACAGCCGAAAAACCATACGGTAATAAGTAGGTGCTTGAAACAATTAGCAATGAAATAATTGATGTAATTAGCAGTATTTTGAGCCGTTGTTTCATAAATCTAATTCAATGTATATTCAACTTTCCTTCAGGCAACTTTTACTTTAGCCTTCAAAATCGACAATGTAATCTTTCAGCCCTTGATCTTTGCCTAAACCCAACTTCTTTTTCAGGCGATATTTCTTTAAATCGACACTACGCGTCGTGATCTGGAATATTGGAGCAAGTTCTTTGGATGAAAGATTTACTTTTAAGTAGGCACATAGTTTCAAATCCTCATCTGTCAATTTAGGATGTTTGGCCTTTAATTTTTTAAAGAAATTGGCGTGCACGTCAGAGAATGCTGCTTCGAACATTAACCAATCTTGCTTTTCATCCAGGTTTGATCTGATCATTCGTGTTAACTTGTCAATATGTCTTGAGCTGACATACTTTTCACTCTTCCGAATTTGTTTTAACTCCTCCTGTATCCCTTCAATAACTTCCTTTTTCTTGTTGTTTTGGAGTAATAACTTTGATAGCTTATCGTTCTTGCTCAATACTTCCGTTTGGAGCTCTTTAACTTCCTCACCAAGCATCTCTTTAGAGCGTTTTAGCTGATTTTCATACAGTTTTTTTCGCTTGGATAACAGTCGATTATATTCTTGTTTTTTAATAACGATACGGTAAATCCTTATGCTTGTAACGTAGAAAATTATAGCTATGATCACGTAGATGATATATGCATAAGCTGTTCTGTTATAAGGAGGTTTTATAAAAAAGGTAAATTTGGTAAAGTCTTTACTTCCTTTTTGTTTCACTTTAAATGTATATTCACCTTCTCTTAAATTTTGAAAAACAACATGGTTGCTGCTTGTTACACTCTGCCACTTCTGACTATAGCCTTCTAATAAATACTCATAAACTGTTTTTGATTCGTAATTGAAGTTCGTAAAGGAAATTTCAACGGTGTTATAGTAGTAAGGTATCGAATTGAAATTATTCAAATCTGCTTTTTCGCCATTACGGTTGTTACTAAACTCTATTGATGTTATTTTGGGTTGTTTGCTTTTTACTGATGTATCAATCAATTCATTTAAATCGGCCATTGCGACTCCCTCTGTTAAGCAAAAAAAGCATGAGCTGTCATTTATTTTACTGATTTTCTCATATTTATATACCAGGTCCTTTTCTATATGTTCCAAATCATAGGCTATTTCAATTATTCCCTCAGTTTTAAAATTATATAACTCTAACTCCCCTTCTCGTCTTATGAAACAATAATCACCAATTTCTTCAGAAATATAGGTGATGTCATCGAAAATTTCAGGAGCTGGTTTCATGACTCCATTATCGAATATTAAAGTTGTATCGTTGGCAACAAGATAGGCCTGGTTATTTAGTTCAAAAGCTCTGATCCATTGTGATTGGCTAAATGCAATGTGTTTACTCAGATCTTCAATCTGAACATTTTTCAGGCTGTGATCAACAGTTATATGATAGGCTTCTTTTAATGCTCCGGTTGTGATTAATGTTCCGTCTTTTAATTCTATCAGGTCCCTTGTCAGACCTTCCATATTGTCGATGCTGTAACTATATTGCCAGTCCTTTTCATCTTTAGAATATACGATCAAACCATAATAAGAGGTTTGATACATGATATTCGGATTACTCCGGCTCTGAATAAAAGAATAGCCTCCTGATTTATCAGATATCTTTTTAAATTGATTGTTTTCAAGCAAGTAGGTGCCATCATTATGACCAACCCATAATTCATCACCAATAACATTCAGATTCCAGACTTGTCCTTCAGATCCACGCACAAGATCTACTTCAAAAACATTTGGCGAATTGTTTATAGGATTGGTAGCAAATAAACCTTTATTTGTAGCTACATAAAATTGTTGGTTAAATACAACGGCATCGTAAAAAGTGCCTAATTTGTTAAGTTTGTTATTCAGGTAAAACATAGGACTCACCAGATTGATAAATGCTACTCCATTGTCCGTTGCAATCCATAAGTGCTCATTACTTTGCTCAAGCAAACCATGAATTCTGTTACTGCTCAGTCCGTTAGTTTTATTAATGATATATTTTATTTCACCATCTAACTTGCTTATTACTACACCGCCATTCATAGTGGCAAAAGCATATAAATCTTTATCAAGGCGTAATATAGTGTTTAATCTATTTGTTTTTAAATAGGTGTTAAGATACGAATCTAAAGGGTAAAGATTGTTGTTGTGGAGTTTGAATAGCCCGTTGTTAAGCGTTCCTAGGATTAGTGAATTATCATCAGAAGGCCCGATAAACTTCACCTTATATTGCTTTAATTCTTCCAGTTCAGATACAATCCTTTCACCTCTGTTGGGTTTTACAGCCATTAACTTTCCATAGCTGACCTGGTAATATATTTCGTTGTTGATGGGGTAGGTAAATGTAGTATTACCGCTTGAAATACGTTCAATACCAACATGCCCGCTCTTGTTAATATGATATAGCCTGTTAAAAGATTGAAAGATCACATAATTGTCAAATGAATAGATTTTCCAGATATCACTGTGGATACTCGCTAAAGATTTGACTCCGGACTCTATATCATTTTCAAGAAAATACCCCATTATTCCATTGCCACCCACATAAATAGTATCTCCCTGACAATAAACTGATCGAAGTATGTTGTTTGTTGGGTATAATGACCAGTCTTCGCCATCAAAGCGCAATAAGCCTAATGAATTTGCAAAATATACAGCACCACTTTTTGAACTGCTTGCAGCCCAGTTTTGATTTTCTGCTTTATAATCAGCCTTAAGGTAATTGGTAACCTTTGGTGTAACAGCTACCTTAACCGGAAATAAATCATTACTATCTACAGCCCTTGATTTTAAAGTGCTTGCTAGAAATAAAATGAAGATAAAATACTTTCTCATTATGATTTATTATAGCAGCTTGTTTAATTATCTGAATTCTTGCTTAAATATTATCTTTTTTTTAAATGTTTTCAAATTTTCTGTTAATAAATATGATGTAATAAATAGCATCATTACATATTTAGCAGGTGAAAAATACAAGATGAGTGTGTTTTGAAATTATCAAATAATCAGTTTGTTATAGGTTGAAGGGAGAGTTGTGATGTATAATTGATGTATCAAAAAATCATGTATACATCATCCCTTTGGGCAAATTTGTCACAAGACAACAAAAACTTGCTGAGAGATGATAAGAGCATTACAAATATTCCTACTTATTTTTTTAAGTCATATTTCAGTTTTGGCTCAAATGCATAAAACTTCTTTTAATGAAGGGTGGTTTTTCAGCTATAATGAGCAAAATGAAGAATCCTTTGAACAAGTAATGCTTCCACATCATTGGAACGCAGATGCCTACAATACTAAGGATTATCATCGTGGAATTGCCAATTATAAAAAGGATTTTTATTGGGGAGATCTGATTAAAGGGCAGGAACATTATCTTCATTTTGAAGGCGTCAATTCAAAAGCAAGCGTTTTACTAAATGGTCACCAGTTGCTCATACACAAGGGTGGTTATACAAGTTTTAATGTAAATATTACAGAGTACTTGCAGGAAAAAACAATAAACCACCTTGAGATTATTGTTGACAATACTAATAAAGACATTCCTCCTCTATCAGGAGATTTTACAATTTTCGGAGGAATTTACAGGCCGGTGTGGCTAATCTCAAAGGCAAGTACACACTTTTATCCTGATGAACTTGGAAGCAATGGAGTCATGTTTTTCCAGGATGAAGTTAGTAACTCAATTGCTAAGGGGCATGTATCGCTCAAGGTTCGGAATAATTCGAAAGTCAATAAGAGAAATATACGTTCAACATGCACAGATGCCGATGGTAACCTGGTATTCCAAAAAGATTATAAAGCAACAGTTGACAAGAAGATAAATAATGTCAAAATACAATTACCGCCTATAAAAAATCCACACCTATGGTCCCCATCTGCACCAAACCTTTATTCGCTTAAAATACAGATTCTTGATGATGATGAAAATGTACTGGATCAGGTGGAAGAAAGAATAGGATGGAGATGGTTTGAAATCGATGAAAATAATGGTTTTGTATTGAATGGTCAGCCTTTAAAGCTAATGGGTGCAAGTCGTCATCAGGATCGTGAAGGATTCGGGATTGCTTTAAGCGATCAACAACATATTGATGATATTGTAGCTCTAAAAGAAATGGGGGCTAACTTTATACGTTTGGCACATTATCCTCAATCGAAGGCCGTTTTAAATGCTTGCGATGAGTTGGGTTTATTGGTATGGGAAGAAATACCTGTCGTGGATATTATCAACGATAACCCAATGTTTAAAGCGAATGCAAGGCAGGCATTGCTCGAAATGATTCACCAACATCATAATCATCCATCAATCGTGATGTGGGGCTATATGAATGAATCTATTATACAGGTTCCCCACTGGATAAAAGATGATAATGAGCGTACTTTATTATATCAGCAAACAGTTGAGTTTGCAAAAGAATTGGAAGAGCTATGCCGTACTGCAGATCCATCGCGCTTCACAGTTATGGCTTATCATGGCACTACTAAATATAATGAAATAGGCCTTTCTGATGTTGCTCAGATTTCGGGCTGGAACCTTTATGATGGATGGTACGGAAATGACCTGAGTGGTTTTGAGCAGTTTATCTCTCAAGAGAACAAGAAGTATCCGGAAAGACCTTTGATTATCTCTGAATTTGGTGCAGGATCAGATAAGCGTATACATAGTCTCAAACCGCGCAAATTTGATTTTTCTATTGAATACCAGCAGTTATTTATGGAACATTACTGGCCGGTTATACGCGATTCGGCATATATCATGGGAGGAGCTATGTGGAACCTAATTGATTTTAGTTCTGCTCTTCGTCAGGAGTCTATGCCACATACCAATAATAAGGGACTCATGTATGCCAACCGTGAGTTAAAAGATGTATTCTATTATCAAAAGGCATTTTTACATGATGATGAGCCTGTTGTACACATTGCAGTTCGTGATTGGGCCAACCGATACCTATTGGATTCTGATAGTATTCAACCTATTAAGGTTTATACCAATCTTACAGATGTTAAGCTATACCTTAATGATGATTTAATTTCATCAAAAGAGATTAGTAATTACCACGCTATCTGGCAAACGCCATTACCTGAAGGAAAACACTTCTTGCGTGCCGTAGGAAAAACGACTGATGGCAATCAGGTTGAAGATATTGCAATGATTGAAGTAAGATATCTGGAAAGAGATTTAGAACAACAAAATAAAGTCAATATCAATATTAATGCGGGTAGTGATGCCTATTATCATCAGGTTGGTTCATCAAATGTATTTGTACCCGATGTTGCCTATCAGCCCGGATCATGGGGATACGTGGGAGGTTCTCAACTGGAGATGGGAGATCGACCAGGTACAACCTCGGCCATAAAGGGAACGAAAGATGATCCATTGTTTCAGACTCAAAGACAAGGGAATTTTAGTTACCGCTTTGATGTGCAGCCGGGAACTTATGAACTAACGCTCTGTTTTGCTGACTTACAATATTTCGGACAGCCATTAGCTTATGATTTGGGAGCCAGTGAATCAATGGCTATTGAACAGGCAGAAATGGATATACGGATTAATGGAGAATTGATCGAAAAGAATTTTTCACCAGCTAATATAGTAGGAGGATGTCGTAATCTGACAAAAACCTATGTGTTTGAAAATACCGGGGATTCAATCGTTATAAGCTTTGAATCAGATGAAAGTTCATCATTTATCAATGGAATTTCATTAGTAACTAAATAAATATCAATTGTTATGATTAAACGAATATTAATAGCATTTTGGTTGATTGGTCATATTGCCATAGCACAAGATGCAAAAACAGTAACCGGAATCGTACGTGATGGCTCTGGCTTTGGGCTTCCGGGCGCAAGTGTTGTAGTTAAAGGTACGACAAAAGGTACTGCCACTAATTTTGAAGGGCAGTTTATGCTCGACAATGTATTGGATAGTGAGACACTGCTGGTGTCATTTATTGGCATGCAAAGTCAGGAAATAAAAGTTGGAAGCAATGATTACTTCGAAATTACTTTGGATGATGATGCAAGTGATTTAGAGGAAGTTGTAGTTATTGGTTATGGAACAAGTAAATCAAAAGATCTGACTTCACCCATTGCAACCATATCTGCCGAGGAAATTACATCTATGAATGCATCTTCTGCAATGGAAGCAGTTCAAGGCAAAGTAGCAGGTGTGACAATTGTTAATTCAGGAGTTCCTGGTGAGGGTCCTCAGGTGAGTATTCGTGGTGTGGGATCAATTCAGGATTCAAACCCACTTTATGTGGTAGATGGAATGTTTTTGGATGATATTAACTTTTTAAATCCCAATGACATTGAAACAATGTCAGTACTGAAAGATGCTTCTGCAGCTGCCATTTATGGTGTACGGGCTGCCAACGGAGTGGTTTTAATAACAACGAAAAGTGGCTCAAAGAATCGCGAAATGCAGGTGACCTATGACGGTTACTATGGTTTGCAAACTGTTACTCAACGACTGGATATGGCGAATTCGGAGCAGTATGCTATGTTGATGCGAGCTTCAGGAAATGAGCAATATGTTGATGCAGCTATTGCCCGCTGGGGTGGATCAAACGGCATTCCCGGAGTATCAACAGATTGGTATGATCATTTAATAAAGAGTTCTGCACCAATTCAAAATCATAATGTTTCATTATCAGGCGGTAACGAAAAATCGGCTTATGCATTTAGTCTTGGGTATTTTGGTCAGGATGGTATAATGGATGCAACAGGATACTATGATCGAATTAACCTCAGGGGTAAAGTAGATTATGATGTTTCGTCAAAGTTAAAAGTTGGCTTTGGTACAGTACTGACCCGCGAAAAAAGGATGATTGATGATGAACAAGCATGGTTTCAGGCATATGTAAATAACCCGATGTACAAGGTTTATGATGATAATCTGGCCGATGGAGAATCTTTTCCAAAATCATTTGCCAATCCGCATAACCTGGGATACAATACATATTATACCAATCCTGTAGCAAGAGCATATTATCATGGTGATAATACCTCGGATATTACACGTTTCATGCCGAATATATATGCAGAATTAAGACCTTTTGAAAGTCATGATATCGTTTTCCGTTCAGCTATGAATATGGACTTCCGCTATGGAGCTGCATCAGAATTTATTCCGGAATACAAGGTTGGCGATACGCAACAGGTACTGAATTCCTTAAGTAAAACAACCAATTGGAACTATGATTATGTGTGGGATAATACAGTAACCTGGAGAAACAGTTGGGGTGATCATAACCTGACATCTATGGGAGGTATATCTGTAAGGGAAGAAAACTACCGATGGTTAAATGGTACTGCACAGGGAGTAACTAACAGGGACTATTTGAGTTCTGGTATTGCAGATACACGTACATCAGATGATGGAGGGCAGCGATTCAGAGGTATGTCCGTATTTACTCGCCTCTCATATGATTATCAGCATAAATATCTGCTATCACTTACAATGCGGGCAGATGGTTCTTCTAAGTATCAGCAGAAATGGGGCTATTTTCCTTCAGTTGGTGCCGGTTGGGTTGTTTCACAGGAAGATTTTGCTGCAGGACTTAGCAATGCAAGCGTTGATTATTTAAAAGTACGTGCTTCATGGGGATTATTAGGTAATGACCGTGTGCCGGCAAATAGTGCCTTTGGTTCCATTGCCGGAGGTGATCTTGGTAGCTCAGGAATTTTTGGAGGTTCATTAGTACCAGGTATGATCAACAATCGAATTTTTACTGACCTGGAATGGGAGTTAGTTGATGAAAGAAACATTGGTATTGAAGCCAAAATGTTCGACTATCGATTGAATATCGAAGCTGATTATTATAATCGTGAAACACGCAATATGGTTATATGGACAACATTGCCAATGGGTAATGGTAGTCTGTTGCAGAATGCCGGATCAGTAAGAAACTCAGGAGTTGAGGTGGCTGTTAACTGGTCGGATAAGATTGGCAGTGACTTCCGTTATTCAATTGGCGCTAATATTACAACTATTAAGAACCGTGTAACCGATCTGTCAGGTGAACCATATTTGCAGACCGGCGAAGCAGAGTTCCCAATGCGTTCTTATGTTGGAAGTCCTTTATATTCGTTCTATGGATGGAAAACCGATGGTGTTTACCAGACACAAGCAGAGATTGATGCTTGTCCAATTGCACGGGCTAATAATTTAAGGCCAGGTGATTTCAGATACGTAGATGCTAATGGTGATGGCGTTATTGATGATAATGATCGTATGTTATTGGGCGATCCAAATCCTGATTTTACTTACGGAATTAATATGGCTGTTGGTTATAAACGATTTACTCTGGCGGCAACATTCCAGGGAGTGCATGGAGCAACTATTTTTAATCGTCGTAGAGCTGACATTAACAAGCATCCGGCTAATAATGTAGATGCTAATCTGGCAAACGGTGTATGGACAGGACCAGGTTCAACCAATAGCTCACCATCAGCAGAAGGTTTATATAACCCTTGGAATACAGGCCGGATGAATGACTTCTTCCTTGAAGATGGATCATATTTTAGAATTCAGAATGTTCGCTTATCATACGATATTCCAAAGAATGTAATGGAGAAAGTAGGTTTAGGTGCATCTCAGGTTTATCTGAATGTAGACAGACCCTACACTTTCTTCTCATCGAACGGTTTTACACCTGAGGTAGCTGGCGGTATTGATTACTCCGTTTACCCTGTTCCAGCAGTTGTTTCAGTAGGAGTAAAGATTAATTTCTAATAAGCTAAAATAAGTTATTATGAAATCACTAAATAAATTCACTGCCCTTTTTATAGGGTTGATAATATTAACTTCTTGTAATGATTGGTTAGACATTGTACAAGAAGGAGAAGTTCCAACTGATGATATTGATTTTACAGATAAAAGCCAGATGTACGGGCCAGTTTCAGGTGTTTATGCCATGGCACGCGAACGTCTTGCTCAATGGGAGATGTGGCCTTTGTTAAATGTTCGGGGAGATGAAGTAACAAAAGGTGGATCATCAGAAAGTGACCAAGGTGAATACCTGTTTTTGGAGCAATTTAATTATGGACAAGCCAAAGGTTTTTGGGCATTAAACAATAGTTGGGTGGCTCTTTATAAACTGGTTTTTGCGACACATGATAACCAGGAACTGATCGAGAAATTCAGAGATCATTTGGAATCGACTGATGATTTGGATCTGGCAGATCAATACGATGCAGAAATAGTCTTTCATCGTGCATTAGCCTACTACTTCATTAGTAACCTTTGGGGAAATGTACCAATTATTAACCCTGATGATATTACATATGGGATACCCTATCAACCTTATCGTAATAGTGTTGAATCTGTGAGGACTTATATACACGAAGAGTTAGATTTTTGTATCGATCATTTACCTGAAACGCAGGGAGGTAATAAAGGAGCCGTTACCAAGTATACAGCTATGGCTCTAAAAGCCAAAGTGGCCCTTATGGAAGGTGATTATAATACGGTCAGATCTTTAACAGATCAGATTATTGATGGAGCAGGTCTGCATCTTTACAATGATTACTACAATTTGTTCAAAGTGCCAGGTAAGTTAGCGCCCGAATCACTTTATGAACTGCAATTCACAGATTTCGGTAATGGAGATGGTCAGCAAGTATATGGCGGGGCTTGGTTTCAGCATCAGGGACCACGAAACAATCCGGCACCTATAAGCGGATGGGGCTTTATGTTACTACGCCCTGAATTCCTTGATTTCATGCAGGAAAGAGATGAAGATGTTCGTTGGGATGTGGCTGTTTTGGAATCAGGAGCTACAACACCAGCCGGTGATGAGATTGAAATTTTTGAGCCGAACTACATGGAAATAAAAGCACATTATAATGGTAAGGCTTATTTGCCAAAAGATCAGATGACTCCGGGTAGAAACGACTATGGATCAAATAACAATATTCGTATTCTGCGCTATTCTGATGTATTACTAATGAACGCAGAGGCAAAGGTACAAGTTGGCGGTGATCCTGAAACACCTTTTAATGAAGTTAGAGAGCGAGCAGGAATGAATCCGATGTTTGGAATCAACCTTGATGATATTCTGGATGAGCGAAAAGCTGAGCTATCCGTTGAGTGGGGTAACCGCTTCTTTGATCTGGTGCGAACGGGCAAAGCAGCAAGTGTATTGGACGGCTTTGAGACAGGTAAGCATGAGTTTTTGCCAATTCCTCTGTTTCAGGAGGATCTGAATCCTAATCTGACTGGGCCGATAAAAGACTGATATTAGGTTATAAAACAAGAGGTTACGACACCTCTTGTTTTACTCTGATTTAGTTGTTAAGAGATTATTGTCATGTAATAAAAAGTGTTGATTATGAAGAGTATAATACGAAATATAAAGTATTTAGGAGCCTTGTCAATATCCGTTATAGCTCTGGCGGCCTGTAATACTATTAATGAATCGCCTGTTCCCGGTTGGAATAGTTATAGTGGCGATAAAGTGATTGAGCATAAGGTTGACTCCGTACTTTCATTAATGACCTTGCAAGAAAAGATTGGTCAGATGAATCAATATTCGGGAAACTTTGCAGCTACAGGTGAGGTCAGTGAAACTCAATCAGGCGAATACCTCAGGAAGGGCATGATTGGCAGTACGTTTAATGTATTTGGAGCTGAACATATACGGATGTTACAGGAACAAAACTTAGAACATTCGCGCTTAAAAATTCCAATGTTATTTGCCGCTGATGTAATTCATGGTTTGGAAACCACCTTTCCGATTCCTTTGGCTGAAGCATGTTCATGGGATTTAGAGTTAATGGAAAAAACAGCGAGAGCTGCCGCTGATGAAGCAACAGCATCGGGTGTTGCATGGAACTTTGCACCCATGATCGATATGTCAACCGATCCTCGTTGGGGACGTGTTATGGAAGGTGCCGGAGAAGATGTTTATTTAGCTTCACTGATTGCAAGAGCACGGGTTAAAGGCTTTCAGGGAATTGAAGACTACACAGATTTTGCAAAAGGTAATACTATGATGGCAACGGCCAAGCATTTTGTTGGGTATGGTGCAGGTCAGGCTGGTCGTGACTATCACACAGTTGATGTTTCAGAAAGAAGTTTACACGAAACGTATTATCCTCCATTTCAGGCAGCTATTGATGAAGGTGTAGCATCCTTTATGACAGCTTTTAACGATTTGAATGGAATACCATGTACTGGTAATAAGTACTTATATCAGGATGTATTGCGTGATCAGTGGAGATTCAACGGAATGGTTGTAACGGATTATACTGCCATTATGGAATTAATACCTCATGGTTATGCAAAAGATCTGAAGCATGCAGCTAAGCTTAGTCTAGATGCAGGAATTGATATGGATATGATAAGTGAAGCCTTTGTGACTCACTTACAGGAATTGGTTGAGGAAGATGAAGTTTCAGAAAATCAGATTGATATTGCTGTGGCTCGTATCCTTGAGATGAAATTCTTACTTGGTTTGTTTGATGATCCATTCCGTTATTGTGATGTGGAAAGAGAAAAAGCAGTAATGATGAACGATGATTATATTGAACTGGCTCATAAGGCAGCACAAAAGTCAATTGTTTTATTACAAAATGATAATGAAGTATTACCACTTAAAAAAGATGCCGGTAAACGTGTTGCTCTTATCGGGCCTTTTGTTGATGAGCGTGAAAGTTTAAATGGAGAATGGGCAATCAAAGGCGATAGAAATAAGTCAGTAACATTACGCGAAGGTTTGGAAGCTAAATATGCCGGGAGCAATATGAGATTTGAATATGCTCAGGGAACCACACTTCCACTTATAGATCGTAATACCGAAAAAGTATCAACTGTCAATGTGCCTGATAAAAAAGGGTTTGCCGAAGCCATTAATGTTGCGAAACAGAGTGATGTTGTTTTGGTGGCTATGGGAGAAAATTATCATTGGTCAGGCGAAGCTGCCAGCCGCACAGACATTACCTTACCAGGTAACCAGCGCGAACTTCTGAAAGAATTAAAGAAAACAGGTAAGCCTATTGTGTTGGTTCTTTTTAACGGACGTCCTCTGGATCTGTCCTGGGAAGCTGAAAATGTTGATGCCATTGTTGAAGCATGGTATCCGGGTTTAATGGCAGGTCATGCAGTAGCCGATGTGCTTTCAGGCGATTATAACCCTTCAGCCAAGCTGGTGATGACATTTCCCCGTAATGTTGGTCAGGTACCAATATTTTATAATGAGAAGAACACCGGACGTCCTTTTAATGACGATGCACCGGCTGATTACCGATCCAATTATATTGATGTTGAAAACACACCATTGTTTGCTTTCGGGCATGGTTTGTCATACACCAACTTTGAATATTCAAATCTGAAACTGGATAAGAACAAATTTGAAAAAGGAGGTTCTATAAAAGCCTCAATCGACATTACAAATACAGGTAATTATGATGGAGAAGAGATCGTTCAATTATATATCCAAAATAAAGTGGCATCTGTCACCCGCCCCGTTAAGGAATTGAAAGATTTCGAAAAGATCACTCTTAAAAAAGGAGAAACTAGAACAGTTGAATTCGTCATTGATGAACAAACCATTGAGTTTATAGGTGTGGATATGCTGCCAACAGTGGAAGCCGGAAACTTTAATCTGTGGATAGCAAGTAGTTCTGATGATGAAAGTAATAAAACACAGTTCTTCTTTAATTAAGAGGATGAAAAGTGCCCCGAAGCAATTATACTTCGGGCGCTTCTAATCAATTACTGTATGGAGTTGCTTCTATTTTAACCAGTAATCGTATAATTATGAGGTATTTTAAGAAAATAATATATTTAACACTTATACCCTTTTTAACAGTGGCTTGTCGTTCGCATAATTCATCTGATGAGGATGAAAAGCCGATGAATATTTTATTCATAATGACAGATGATCATGCAATGCAGGCATTAAGTGCTTACGGGCATCCAATCGGGAAATTAGCTCCTACACCTAATATCGATCGATTAGCTAACGAAGGCACTCTGTTCTTGGAGAATTATTGTGCCAATTCTTTATGTGGTCCAAGTCGCGCAACAGTTTTAACAGGAAAACATTCACATGCCAATGGGTTCATGAAAAATGATGGTACAAAATTCAATGGTCATCAATTAACATTGCCCCGTTTGTTGCAAGAGGAAGGCTATGAAACAGCAATTGTTGGTAAGTGGCATTTAGTAAGTGAACCTGTTGGATTCGATCATTACAACATTCTAAACGACCAGGGCGAGTATAATAATCCCGACTTTATTACTAAGGATACAACTAAACAGGTGATGGGATATGTCACCGATCTGATTACTGATTTTATAAAAGATTGGTTGGAGAATCGTAATGAGGATAAGCCCTTTTTTATGATGATGCAACATAAAGCACCTCATCGCAATTGGGTGCCTGCTGAGAAGTATTACAGATTGTTTGAAGATGTAACTTTTCCTGTTCCTGAATCCTATTTTGATGATTATGAAGGACGGATAGCAGCAGCTGGTCAGGAAATGAATATCTACCGAGATGCTTATGAAGGACATGATCTTAAAATGGTTACTGGTGTTGGTAGCGATTCCTTATTATATGATCGTTGGCCCCATGTGTTTTTTGGCCGTATGACCGAGCAGGAGAGAGAAACTTTTTTAGAAGCTTATCGCGAACGTAACGATGACTACTACTTGACATCCAGAACGGAAGAAGAAAAAGCGATCTGGAAACTTCAGAGATATTTACAGGATTACCTGGCATGCGTCCGTTCTGTTGATGATAGTGTTGGTGAAATATATGAATACCTCGAACAAAAAGGACTGCTGGATAATACGATCATTGTTTATACCTCCGATCAGGGATTTTTCCTGGGTGAGCATGGTTGGTTCGATAAACGATGGATGTATGAAGAATCTTTCAGAATGCCTTTGGTGATCAGACATCCCCGATTAGGGCACACACAGGCAATTAGCGGATTGACTCAAAATATTGATTTTGCTCCATCCTTCCTGGATATGCTGAATCTTGATGTACCTGAGGAGATGCATGGAGAATCTTTCTTACCTTTAATGACCAAACAAACCAATAACCATAACTGGCGGGAATCACTTTATTATCACTTTTATGAGTATCCCGGCATTCATAGTGTAAAAGCTCATAATGGAGTCAAAACAAAGCGCTACAAATTAATACATTTCTATAAAGACAATATTTATGAGTTATATGATTTGAAGCTTGATCCACACGAGATGAGTAACGTTTACGATGATGAAAGTTATTTTGATGTAAGAGAAGATATGCATGTACAATTGGATAGTTTAATTATAAAGTATCGTGTACCGGATAAATACCTGAAATAAATTGGAGAATTTAAATTTGAGATTATGAAGAAAATATTGAATGCAGTAGTACTAAGTTTGGTTTTGATATATAGTTCATCAACTAAAGCTCAGGAGGTGGTTCCACAAACCTATTGTAATCCGCTTGATATTGATTATACCTACATGATTTACAATGCCCATAAGAATATTTCCTACCGTTCGGGTGCCGATCCCGCAGTGGTGGAATTCCGTGGTGAGTACTACATGTTTGTAACCCGTTCCTTTGGTTACTGGCATTCAACCGATCTGGTTAATTGGGATTTTATCAGACCCGTACAATGGTATTTCGAGGGTTCCAATGCACCTACAGCTTTCAATTATAAAGATTCAGTGATTTACCTGGCTGGTAATCCTGCAGGCTATGGTAGTATTTTGTACACCGATGATCCGAAATCGGGTAAATGGACGCCGACTGCGTCCATCACTCACAATATTCAGGATTCAGAGTTATTTATCGATGATGACGGAAAAACGTACCTTTACTGGGGATCATCCAATGTGTATCCCATTAAAGTAAAGCAACTGGATAAGGATGACCGCATGATTCAGGTGGGAGAACCCAAAGAGCTTATCACACTAAACGAGGACGAACATGGATGGGAGAGGTTCGGAGAAAATAACTTTCACCCCACCATTAAGCAAGGTTACCTTGAAGGAGCTTCAATGACCAAGCACAACGGTAAATACTACCTGCAATATGCAGCTCCGGGAACACAGTTTAATGTATATGCCGATGGAGCCTATATTGGCGATTCGCCAGAAGGGCCTTTTGAGTATATGGAAGGTAACCCCATTAGCTTCAAGCCAGGTGGATTTACAAATGGAGCAGGTCATGGCATGACACTTAAGGCTGTTAATGATCAATATTGGCATTTTGGCACCATGGCCCTGGCATCCAATTCACATTGGGAACGACGTTTGTGCATGTTTCCTACCTATTTTGATGCTGAAGGTATAATGCACAGCAACACCCATTATGGCGATTATCCGCGATTTGCACCTAATCATCCAACCAAAGCAGGTGAGCACAATGGCTGGATGTTGTTGTCATACAAAGGTAAAACCACAGTATCAAGTTCGGCATTGCAAATATCCAAAAGTACTGCTGACGATGGTGAATTTGACATTGAAGTAATGGAAACTGAATATTCTGATAATGGTAAATTGCTATCGAAAGTACTCACCGATGAAAGCCCAAAATCCTATTGGGTAGCTGAGGCAAACGATGATCAGCAATGGGTGGAAATTGAAATGAAAAATATAGGTAATATCTATGCATTGCAACTAAACTTTCATGATCATGAGGCTGGAATTTACACGCGTACTGATGGATTACGTCACCGTTTCACAATTGAAGCTTCACTTGACGGCAGGAACTGGGAAACCATTGTAGATTGGAGCAACAGCTATAAAGATGCCCCCAACGCATACATTCCTCTGAGTATACCAGTGAAAGCCAAATCTGTACGATACAAAAATATTGAAGTGCCGGGTCGTAATCTTGCCATGTCAGAAATCAGAGTATTTGGGTTAGGTGATGGGGCCAAACCGTCAAAGGTGAAAGATTTTGTGGTGGAAAGGCAGGAAGATCGAAGAGATGCTTCATTTAGCTGGAAGCCCGTGAAAGGGGCACAAGGCTACAATATTCGCTGGGGCATTGCACCCGATAAATTGTACCATTCCTGGTTGATATATGGTGATACAGAGCACTTCATGCGCAGCTTTGATCGTGGAACATCTTACTATATTTCAATTGAGGCGTTTAACGAAAATGGAATATCCCAAAAAACAAAACCTCAGTTGATGAAATAGAACAATTAAACTTAAAACATGAAGAAACTAATTATATTATTCGCAGTCCTCTTAGGACTTGTAGAAGCCAGATCGCAAAAAACGGATCACGAAATACTGGAAGAACTGTTGCAGAATACAGTGAAGTTTTACCAGATGTTGAGAGCTGATAATGGTCTCTATCACGATTATGTAAGTTCCAATGGAGAAACCAACAGGGGCTCGGCTGCTAATATTGGAATGGGATTGGTAGCACAATGTGTGGCAACGGAAATGGGCTGGACCAATACTGCCGAAGAGGAGATAATTGAAACCCTCCAATCTGTTTTGGGACATAACGATAGAGGAGTCAAACTTGCCCGAACGGCGCAGGATTGTTTTATTCACTTTTACGATATCAACACTGGTAAAGCCATAGGTGATGACTGGAGTCCCATTGATACAGATTTAATGATATCAGGAGCCTTGTTTGCCAAACGATACTTTTACCATAACGAACAAATAGCCAAATATGCCGATGAACTATATAGCTTGGTAGATCAGTCCCAGTTTATAGGCGACTGGCAAAAAGGCCATATAGCTTTAAAAATGACCGAAGAGGGGCCCGCAGTAGATAGTTGGACCTTGCCATTTAATGAGTATATGGTGGTAGCTTGGTTAGCTAAGAATCAGGCTAAAAAGAAAAATGAACCAGCTGTTAAATTATGGAACAAATGGTATGGTAACCCGGAATCATTACCCATGGCCACTTACCAATCCAAAGATGGTCAGGAATTTCACGTTATGACAGATCATGCGGTGTCGAAAGAATTTACGTCCAACTTTACGTTCATGTTCAACTACCTGTTTGTTCATGAGTTCTCTGTTAATCCACACTATCAGGAAGCCATGCGTCAGGCAGCTTTGGCCGATCGTGCCTGGTGGAATGATCGTCATGATCTGGATTTGATGGGCAAGAAACCTTATGAATGGGGAACAACTGCAGGAGTTGGTTTGCGGGAACGGAATGGTAAGCTAGTAGAGGGCTATACTGTAGATCGAATTTGTCGCATTGAGCATATTGACACTGATCGAGACAGAAATAAGGGCAAAAATGTGGCCTTAAGTGCCATGGCAGGTTATTCACCTGTGTTGCCGGATCTGGTCCGTAAAGACCTGATAGCTATTTATCGCGACCCACGGGGATTAGGTAAGGTGGCTTTACCCGCTCGTGAAGGTATTTCTGATGGAGGCGACTATATTCTTTGGAAATACAGTTATAGCGACCTCAACTGGCGTCCATCCAAAGTGGAAGGAGTAGACTATGCCTGTATGCTTCTGGGTTTGGCTGCTTTACCTGAGTTTTTAGGAGTTGAGTTTTTCCAGGAGTACAATGACTTTTTTAATAGCAATCCGCCAAACTATAAGAGTAAACTTAACCGATGAATATTTGCGTATTGTTTTACTCATTTTATAAGTATTAAGGCATGCACTTACTTCCTAAGCATCTTTGAGATGCTTAGGAAGTTTCAAATGCGGATAGAAATATTCTTTGATGATGAGAATCTTATTGATGGTTGATATTACTAACTTATCCGATGAATATGCATATCGTTCTTATTAATCGGATAAGTATTAAAGTATGCGCTATACTTCCTAACTTCAGAATTAACGATTTGAAGAGTTCTCGTAACCTATCCAATCACTTAATACTTTCTTACTATACCAAGGATCATCGCTATGCTCTAACCAATAAGCCATTTCTGCCAATAATTCTTTTACAATAGGGTCATTTTTATCAACCAATAAGTTTTGCATTTGGTAAGGATCCTTGTCATCGTCAAAGAATTTGGTAGATTTTAACTGATGTTGCTTGTCAATCACTAATTCAAGTGTATAACGGTGCGTTTTAATGCCTCTTGCAACCGGGAAATAACTTTGTACTAGTCCCTGGTCGTCTTTTATTCCATTTATGTTTCTGATGTATAATGCTGATTTTGGACGGTTGTTTTCAGTTTCTTTCTTTAGCGTATTGGCATAATTAACTCCTTGTACTTCATTGGGTATCTTATTTGCATATCCCATAAAACCAAGCAAAGTAGGCATAATATCAGGTGTGCCAAGTAGTAAATTGTCAGTAAAGCCTTTTTTAAGTTCTGGCCACTTAATTAAAAATGGTACCTCAAAGGCTTCAGTATAAATACTGTTTTTAGGATCCTTAATATTCTGGCTGCACATAGTTTCGCCATGATCGGAAGAAAATACAACGATGGTATTATCGTATTCACCCATATCCTTTAATTGCTGTATAATACGACCGAATTCACGATCTACACCGGTTACATTTGCAAAATAAAATGGAGCTGATTTTGCTTTAGGCATCTCAGGGTTAGCGTTATCACGATGCAATAATTCATCAAGAGGTATGTTTTTGTAATGCTCATAGTCTTCCTCCAAACAATCATCAATCGAATTGTATGGATTATGAGGTGGGTTCATCGATACAAAAATGGCAAATGGTTTAGCTTTATCGCGCTGTCCATTTTCGTTTTTCAAATAGGATATGACCTGATCTGCTTCATGTTTGGGTGACCACTCCTTTGGATCATAGCGGTTACCATCAGTATCGTAATAGTGTGGGTCTTTATGCACATCCCAGGTGCCGTATGAATACCAGTAATCAAACCCATGACGTTTCTCTTTTGGCGAATAAGTATCCCAAGCAGGTCTTCTTGGATCAACATAATTTCCTAGATTAGCCGGATCGTTAGGTGTAGGAAAATCCAGATGCCATTTGCCAAAATAGGCCAGGTTATATCCTTCCTCGCTCAATACATCGCTAATACAAACAGCATCCTCACGAAGTGAACTAATGGGACGATCTGCATTACAATTCAATGAAACGCCTGACTTACCAGGATATAAGCCACTGAATAAACTCCCCCTGTGCGGACTGCATAAAGGGCAGTTGCTGACTGCATTGGTTAATACGGCTGCTTCTTTGGCAAAACTATCTAGTTGAGGTGTTTTAACAGGATCGGCTTTGGTTCTGATAGAGCCTTTAAATTCGGGTGTATCCCAAAAGTTCATAGCCTGCTTGCGCATCTGATCTGGAAAAACATAGACCAGATTAGGTTTTTTAGGTACTTTTTGTTTTGGTGAGCTACAAGCAAAAAAAGCCATTGTAATTACAATGGCTTTAATTATTAATGAGAATTTTAACATGGTTCTTTTAATTAATTCGATTGGGCATAATGTATTGAACTTTTCATATCTAATGCTCTCAAACGTAGTAATGCCTCAATATAATAATAATCAGCATAATTTAATGGTACGTCAATCTCGTTGTTATGCGGTATGCTACCTACACTATGCATCAGGATAAAGTTATGATTTTTACCTTTTTCAGCACGATAATGTTCCGAAGATAAGTTATTAACGATTGCCTTTGCTTCTTCCAGGTAATTTTTGTTTGAATAAATATCTAATTCTACAAATGCTGAAGCCGTGATGGCGGCTGCAGAAGCATCTCTGGGTTCGTTAGGAATTTTAGCTGCATCATAATCCCAGTAAGGAATTTTATCCTTTGGAAGAACAGGGTGATTAATAATATAGTCTGCAATTTTTTCGGCCTGACGCAAGTAATCCGGATTCTTGGTGTAGCGGTAGCAAATCGTATATCCATAAATGCCCCATGCCTGACCACGTGCCCATTCAGACTCATGTGCAAATCCTTGAGCGGTGTGTTTATTGCGTACAGTTCCTGTAATACTATCGTAATCAACAACGTGGTAGGAACTCATATCATCTCTGAAATGATGTTTGAGTGTCGTGTTAGCATGAGAAATTGCAACAGCCTCATATTTTTTATTACCGGTAATTTTACTCAACTCGAATAAAAGCTCCAGGTTCATCATGTTGTCAATGATAACCGGAAATTCCCAACCTCTCTTTGATTGCCAACCTTTATCAACATCCCAGGATTGAATACAACCAACGTTTGGATTATATCTTCCAATAAGAGTATTACCAGCTTCAATTAACACTTGTTTAAAATGCTCATTACCTGTGAGGCGGTAGCCATTTCCGTACGAACAATTAAACACAAAACCTAAATCATGATAGTATGGCATTAAACGATGATTTTCATATTTGTTTTGAAAGTATTCTGCTGCTTTCTGCCATTTTTCGTCCTTGGTATAATCAAATAAATACCAGCATGTGCCTGGGAAGAAACCTTCGGTCCAGTCAAAGCCTTCTCTCGTCCAATGCATCTCGCCCTTTTCGTCAATAGTACGTGGAATTTTATCAGCGTTATACGACTCTTGCAATAACAAGTGGGTTTGCTCCACTGCAAAATCCAACTCCTCATACTTGGAATCTGTATGTTTAGTCTCACAAGCCGTAAAGAATAATACTGCAAATAAAATAGCTAAACTGAATGAATATTTTTTCATTTGATGATATTTAAAATACTTAAACTTCTACTTTTTACGTTATTTCCTAATGACAAATATAGCTATCCTAATTGCTTATAATACATATACTTAAGTATGTGGAAGTGGCTACGATTGTACAGGCATTAGGTTAATGTTTGAAAATCAATCAAAAACGAAGGGTGTTTCATAGCATGCGTGTACGATTTTGTCATCATAATGAACTATTTTGGATTAATATTTTGTGTAGTAATATTCCTTTGTAGTCAGCTTAAGTCGGGAAATGTTAAAGGGATAAAATGAATTCGTAATGAGGTATTGGTTTATAATTTTTTGTTTCTGTATTAGTACTATTTTAGGGCACGCTCAATCTGTTGCATTTGAACATCTGGGTTTGGAAAGTGGCTTGTCCCAGGTTTCAGTCACTTCATTATTGCAGGATGAACATGGGCGTATCTGGATTGGCACTCGTGATGGCTTGAATGTTTTTGACGGAACGCAGACAAAAACTTTTCGACCTAAAAGAGGAGACGCGAATTCCATTCTTGGGCATAATATCCGTCGATTGGAAAGGGACGGACAATATATATGGGCTGCTACCAACCGTGGAGTTTCTCGTTTAAATATCAAAACACTTCAGTTTGAGCAATATGCTTTTAATGGTGTGTTATCAATACTGCCATATGACAATAAGTTGTTAGTTGGAACCAGTCGTGGTTTATTTGAGTTGAATCCTGAATTAAAGGGATTTACCTTAAAAGAAAAGATTCTGGAGAATAACACTTCTGTGCATAGCATGTCGGTAGATAATGCTGGTATATTATGGATTTGTTCTGATGATGGATTATATAGATATGATAAGGATAATGATTTGTCAACTAAAGTATTAGGCGAGAAGGTGACTAAGGTGTATACTGACTCAAAAAAACGTATTTGGGTTGGGACAGCAGATGATGGGTTGATGTTGCTTAATCGTCAGAATAAAATTATACGACATTTCAGACATGATGGTAGTTCTGGCTCGTTGGTCAATAATATTATTCGTGACCTTGTTGAAGATACAAAAGGTAATATTTGGGTCGGAACATTTCTGGGTTTAAGTATTATAAACGGAGAATCCCTTCAAATTAATAATTTCAGGCAGTCGGATAATAACCCAAAGAGTCTGTCACACAACAGCGTTTATTGTTTTTTAAAAGACTATCAGGGAACCATTTGGGTAGGAACCTATTTTGGCGGCGTCAGCTATTATAATCCTGACTATCATATTTATCAGCAGTTTCCCGTTTCAAAAAACAGTAAGTCTGGGGTTAACTATCATGTTATTGGTAAGATACTGGAGGATAATGATAAAAACCTTTGGATAGCTACAGAAGGAGGAGGTTTGGATTATTTTAATCAGAAAACACAAACTTTTGATCATTTTTTACATGAGGAAGGTAGTGACGGATTATCGAGTAATAATATTAAGGCGTTATTGTTGGCGGGTAAAAATCACTTATTAATAGGTACTCATTTAGGAGGTATGAATGTTCTTGATCTGCAATCAAGAAGCTTTACAAGTTACCGCCATAATAAAAATGATTCGACTTCGATTCCTTCTGATATCATCACATCCATAATTTCATTTGAGGATTATTACTTACTGGGAACACATGAGGGAATTATAAAATTTGACTTTAAAAAACGAACTTTTGAGCCATTTATTAAGGATGCCGGTATTGCAAATACAATCGGAGATGTTATATTTTGCATGTTTGAAGATAGTTTTGGGTTGTTGTGGGTTGGTACTGAGCGAAATGGCCTTTGTGTTTATAATCCTAAAACAAAAGAACTAAAGAGGTATACAGATGAAGAAGTAAACAATTCCATTAGCAGTAATTCTATTCATTGCATATTTGAGGATCACCAATTTAGATTGTGGGTTGGAACATTAGGAGGAGGACTTAATCAATATATTCGTAAGCAGGATCGTTTTATAAATTATTCTCAGGAAAAAAATCAGTTGCCAAGTAATTTTATTTACGGTATAGAAGAGTCAAGGTTTGGGTACCTATGGGTGGCAACAAGTAAGGGTTTAGTTCGTTATGATGTTGAAAACGAACATTTTTATACGTATGAGCAGAGTAATGGGTTTCCTTTACATGAACTAAATGAAGGCGCTTTATATTTAAGTAATAAAGGTGAAGTTTTTGTTGGAGGAATTAACGGATTGATTTCGTTTAATGAGGAAGACTTGCTAAAAACAGTAGGCCGCTTTAATCTATTGATTTCATCTTTACAGGTTAATAACAATCAGGTAGTACCAATGGACAAAACGGCTCTGCTTAAGTTTGATATGCCTTTTACAGGTGAAATAAATCTTAACCCGAATCAGGATATCTTTACAATTAACTATTCTGCCTGTAATTATATTACCACGAATCCCACAACGTATGAATATAAGTTAGATGGATTTAATGAAGAATGGGTTAAAGCCGGTAATCAGGCTTCTGTAACTTATACAAACCTGGATGCCGGAACATATACCTTTAAAGTAAGAGTGCGAAGTAGTAATGATAATTCGATTGTTGATGAGAAAAATCTTAAAATCGTTGTTCATCCGCCAATCTATAAAACATGGTATGCTTACTTGGCGTACCTCATCACCGTCGTCTTAGTAATTTTATGGATTAACCAGTTTTACTTGAGTCGTGTGCGTTTAGAGGATAGCTTAAAAGCTGAAAAAAGAGAGAAGGAACAAATGAACGATTTGCACCAGTCAAAACTGCGATTCTTTACAAATATTTCACATGAGTTCAGAACTCCTTTAACCTTGATAACCGGCACATTGGAAACAATATTGGAGGATGCAAAAACTTCAGCGCGTATATATAAAAAACTATTGACTATTAATGGTAATGCCAATCGCTTGAATAGCCTGGTTACTGAACTTCTCGATTTTAGGAAGTTAGAACAAGGATTCTTGAAATTAAAAGTGAGTGAATATAAGGTGGCTGGTTTTCTTGATGAAATATTCCAATCATTTGTAGAGTATTCCCAGTTTCATAAGCTTGAGTATTCATTTAATTCTCCGTCTGATTCTCTGTCACTATGGTTTGATAAAAAACAGATGGAGAAGGTGTTTTATAATATCCTATCGAATGCCTTTAAGGTTGTGGATAACGGGGCTGGAAAGGTTTCGCTTGATGTTGTTGAGCAAACCACTTTTATTGATATTAACATTAAAGACAATGGTCCTGGTATGTCAAAACAGGATCAGGAAAAGATATTTGACCGTTATTATCAGATTGACAAATTTAAAGGCAAAACAAGTGGTCAGGGTACTGGAATTGGTTTGGCCTTGTGTAAAGGTATCATCCAAAAACATCATGGTGAAGTTTTGGTGAATGGAGAAGAAGGCGTTGGAACAGAATTTACTGTCAGATTAAAAAAAGGGAATAAGCATTTTGAAGAAAGTGAGTTGGTTGAAGAGTTGCCTGTAACGGAAGATAAAATTACAGTAATTCCTCATGATTATCAGACTGATATTAAGGAAGAGCCCGTAAGCGATAATGCACCAACCTTATTGATTGTTGAGGATAATAATGAAGCACGTCATATGTTGATTGATATTTTTGCCTCTTCCTATAATATAATTGATGCATCAGATGGTGAACAAGGGCTTAGTCTGGCAATAGAAAAGCAACCTGATCTGATCATCTCGGATGTAATGATGCCTAAGCTATCAGGTACACAATTGTGCGCCAAACTTAAGCGTAATGTACAAACCAGTCACATACCAATTATTCTGTTGACGGCACGAACAGCCATGGAATATAAAATTGAAGGGATTGAAACCGGTGCTGACGACTATGTAACCAAGCCTTTTAATGTGAAGTTGCTCAGAGCCAGGGTGAAAAACTTGTTACAGAACAGGTGGCTGACTCAGCAAAAATTCAAGAGTAATCCATCTGTTGATGTAAAAGAAGTCGTTAATAATGCCATAGATCACAAGCTCTTGGAAAAAGCGCGTGAAGTTGTTGAACAACATATTGATGATACAGATTTTGATGTGAATGATTTTGCTAAAGAAGTTGGGCTTGGGCGAACACGACTGTATTCTAAGATTAAAGGTGTTACAGGACAAACGCCAAATGAGTTTATTTTATCAATCAGACTGAAAAAAGCTGCAGATATGTTAATGGGGCAGCCAGAATTAAATGTATCGGAGATTGCATATGCAGTAGGTTTTAGCACACCTCGTTATTTTAGCAGGTGTTTCAGAGAACATTATGGCATATCACCGTCAAAATATGGAGAGGAATCCGGACAAAAGAGTGAGTCGGAAAATGTGTCTGAGAATGTGAGCTATAATGAGAAAAGTGAAGATGAATAGGAAAATAGAAATTACATTCCTAATTTGTACACTGGGAATATTCTTAGCTTGTAATGGGCCGTCAGAAAGGAAACTGTATGATAGTCAGGTTTTGTTTGATACCAGTTTTTGGGAAGTTGAGCAGCAACCCGGAGGTCAGGTGCTTTTTTCTGATAAGGGAATAGAAGTTCTGGACTCTGGCGGATGTACTTTATGGTTTAAACCGGAGCTTCAAGGGCCTTTGAAGATTCAATATGACATCAATGTTATTGATGCCAATGGCCCATATGATAGAGTGTCGGATATGAATGTTTTTTGGATGGCCTCTGATCCCAAAAACAAAGAAAACTTGTTTTTTAAAGGTCATAACCGAACCGGACAATTTAAGCAATATCATGAGATGGAACTGTACTATGTTGGATGCGGAGGTCATAATAACACGCGTACACGTTTTCGCCGTTACAATGGGATTTTCGAACGCCCATTGTTGGCAGAGCATGATTTAACGTCACCTGATGTTCTATTGACACCCAATCACACTTATACTGTTCAGCTTATTGCTGATAATGGACTGGTTAAGTACATTCGAGATGGAATAACTATCTTTGAGTATAAAGATGATACCCCTCTTAATAAAGGATGGTTTGGCTTTCGGATTTATAAATCGCATCAGATAATAAGCAACTTTCATGTATCTGGTATAGTAAAATAACATGGATGGTTGAGACGCAAATTTTACTTGCGTAAAGTATATAGGTAAAGTGACGAGCATTGAATATTATTAAAATTGCTAATTCAAACGTAATACAACTAAGACTAACCCCGTTTTTATAATAATTGAAATGACCCATGTCAAATAAATAACTTGCCGGTAGATTTTGAAGATACACTTGTGGTTGAATTAATAAATGAAATGGAAATGTGGTCGAAGAATACCAATAATCTCTGACGGACAAACAATAATTTGTCTTCAATGATGGTTTGGAGTTACTTGTAATTTTCTCATTACAAGACCAGTGTATTTTTTCTTACCAATTCTGTACGATTTTAGCTCTGCTTTAGTCCAATTAGAGTTTCTTTTGCAAGTGTTAATTGGTGTAAAAAAAAGGAAAAATTAACAGATAACTTAAAAATGATTTTGCAATAACAATTCAGTAGTTATGAATATTCGCATTATAGTTCTTATTGTAAGTGTTGTATTATTTAGCTTGGCTAGTTTAGTAGGTGCTCAGGAGAAAGCTTACGTAGACTACTTCAAAATTTTTAATGCAAATGAAGGATACGATATTTTGGACATAAAAGGACATGGTTCAACATGGGATTTCCAAAATGATGGAAGAAGATTGGTCTACAACAATTCACTTGGCAATAATGATGGCAATTATGCAGAAGCAGAAGATTGGATTGTATTTGGTCCCTTCGATTTATTAAAGGCAGAAAGTCCTGAGTTCTCAATGTATTGTCAGCAAGAAGGGGAAGCTAATGTACTTTCGGTACATGTTTCTGAAAATTTTCCCGGTGCTCAGCCAGGAGTTACTGTTATGCCAGGTGATTGGGAAGAGGTATTGACAGCAGAAGAAATAAATCTGACACCTTCAACAAACACATGGGTCACTGCTGATTTAAGCTCATACGCAGGTAAACGTAGCGTTTATGTTGGAGTACGATATTATACACCCGTTACTGCTAATGCTTATGGGATGCAGGTGATTGAAGCATCTGTTACCAGGAATGTTAATGAGGCTGTGGAGGAGCTTGCAGATATTAATATTAGTCGCACGGGAGAAAACACCGATCATTACAATTTGTCGCCTAGTTCATCTGATAAATGGTCGTATCGTAGAGGATATACAAGAGCCTCAGAAGTTGAAAACGTATGGCTTATAACCAAAGGTATTGACCTTCGTAATTCTGAAGATGCATTTTTTAGTTTTAGTTCAGCTTTAGGGGGTAAGAATGGGCCTCAGGGAATTCAGATCAAGGTAAGCAGACAAGCCTATACAGAAGGTACTTCAGTAGACGATTATCAATGGGAAGATTATTCAAAAGGCAGATTCGCACATGATGATGGAGGTGGTTTCTTTAACACAGAAAAGTTAGATTTATCAGGCTATTTGGGTAATGAAATATCCATCGCATTTCGAAGTATAAATGGAGGCACTGACTCATATGATATAGAAGAACTTTTGTTTTATCATTTGCCTGATCTAAATGCACCGGAAATAAGCAACCTGAGCATTCAGAGGGTGTTGCATAATAAGTTGTTTTTTGATGTTGTGAGTAACGAAGTATGTGAAGTTGTATTTGGCTTATATAACGATGATAGTTACACCCCTTCATTTGATGACCTGTTAGCAGGAACCGGAGCACTTAAGTATGGTACTTATAACTATGAATCAATCCAGAATACACAAACCTTTGTGGTTAATGACCTGAGTGCAGAAACCGATTATCATCTTTTTGTAGGCCTGGTTGATGCCAGTGGAAACCGCACAGGAGTTCGTAGTGTTGATAGTTTTACAACACCAGTGGAAGATTTGAATCCGCCTGGATTTAATGTGCAGTTTAATGATATTCAAAATCATAGTTTTATAGCTGATATTGAAATGTCTGAGCCAGGTTACTTTTACCTATTGCATAAATTGGCAGATAGTGCAGCTCCGTCCATTGACGATTTGCAGCGGGATGGTAAGTTGTTTGAACAAGATAATACAAATGTTATTAGTGAAGGATTCTATGATCTGGAGCAAAACACCGGATATGCACTTTACATATTGGGAACAGACATGGCTGATAACATGACAGATGTGTTGAAATTCGAGGTGTTAACAGCTAACGAAGATATTATTGCGCCAACTATCACGAGCTTAAATGTTACAAGCACTTCTAATACCGGACTTAATATTGAGGTTGCAGTTGACGAAGGAGCCAATGTTTTTTATACAATTCAACATCCTGATGAAATACCACCATCGTTTGAAGGTGTTATTTCCGGAGAAAGAGGAATTGTAAGCGGATCTTTCGAATACTTGGATGCAGACGCAGTTATGACGTATCAAATTGATGGACTTAGTGTTGGTAAAAACTACCACCTCTATCTGCTTGCTCAGGATGAAGCCGAAAATATAAGCCTTATTAAAAGCGAAGACTTTAATACACAGACTAATGATATAGCAGTTTTAGCTCTTAAAAACAAAGCCAGAATTGATATTCCGCTTGAAACAGAATATGAACTTAACATTGATCAATTTGAAATTAGTAATGTTGATTCACCTGATAACTGGCAACTTGTAGTTGAAACAGGAAGTAATTACTCTGTAACAGCTAATACCATATTACCCCACGATGATTTTAGCGGACGCTTGTTTGTACCAGTGTTAGTTCAAAAAGATCAGGTTAAAAGTAATCAGGTTATTGTCGAATTTATTGTGGAAAGAGAAAGGGTTTCCAATCATTTTAGCGATGTAATAGCCAATATGAGAGGAGCTAACTTAACACCACGAAGCGATATTGGTGCAGCAAGAGCACTGATTGAAATGAAAGAGGATGGTAGCTTTTTTGACAAACCGGGTTATAACTCTGATGAATATGCCGATTACATGACACTTGTACTGGATGGTCGGATCAAGGAAGTAGCGAAATGGTATTTTGACGATAGGTACCGTCGTCGTAAGCGCGTTGAAGCACGCCACAAAATGTATAAGATGATTTCTTTTTGGCTTGACAATAAGCCAAAGGAATGGGAGGAAGATAAAGCTATATATGATTGGGCTAACGATCTGGGTGCAATTATGTTGTCGTTGTATTACGATATGATGGATGATCTGGAAAATGATGAAGAAAAGCAAGAAGAAGTAAAAACGCTTCTTGAGAAAGTTCGTCAGTTTAACTTGTATTGCTGGAATGGTGATGGACAAGATGTTTTCCAAAACCATCAGGGAACTAATCTCTCAGCCCGTCTTTTTGGAACGATGGCATTGGCAGCTGTAACCAATAATATTGATGATGCTTTCATGGTTTATGATGCAGTTGTTGCCGATGCTAAGGTACAAGTTAATAACTCTGAGGTTTATCCTGGCGGTTGGAAACCGGATGGTTCTTTTCACATGAACAACTACAGTGGCGGGCAATGGAACCTTCATAAGTACGGTGTATTATGGGTTGACGACATGTTGGACTATGGAAGAGCAACACGACGTACACCTTGGAAATTGCATCCTGAGCACTATCAGTTGTTGGGCAATTCTTTGCTGGAAGGCATGCAGTGGTTAAACTGGATGGGAGTGGTTCCATATAACCTGACAGGTCAGCAGTCAAGCGACAATAATGTATCTGCCAATGCTGGTCAGATTAGCAGGTTGGTGAACGACGTACGCGAAGAAGCTTTTATTAATAATGTACTTTTAAATCGTAATCAGGAGCTTGTTGATATGTATTCTAATTTGAGTAATGAATATTACTCAATAGATTCAGTTAAGTACTTCTGGAACTCAAACGTGTTAATCAAAAACTCAGCCAGGTACAATGTGTCCATTAATATGCCATCAAGCCGTACAGGTGCTCCTGAAGCTGGTAAAGACTCTATAAACGGGGAATTTAATCATTTATTGGGAGATGGAACTACCTATTTTTTTGGAACAGAACTCGATTATTATGGCCGTGTGTATCATGATTTTAGGCGTCTGCCCGGAACAACGGCCCAGGTAATTGAAGATATGGAACAGTGGCCGGTTAATATCTTAGGAACAGAAGGTAAAAGCAACAATAATTTTTCAGGAGGAGTTTGTAATGGAACCAGTGCAGTGGCTTCGTTTTATTACGACCGTGACGGACTTGGTAATGTTAACGCATATAAGAGTTACTTTGTATTTGATGAAGCTACTGTGGCTTTAGGTAATAGCATTAAAAAGCGGAAAAGTGAACTGGCTTCATCAGTATATACCACGTTAGATCAAGATCTGCTAGCTACTAATGTTATTTATCAGGGAAATGGTGAAGAAATTAATTCTATTTCAGCAAATACAGAGAATAGTGAAGTTGCCGTTGAACTGAACCAAAGAGGATGGGTATATCATAATAATAAGGGATACATCGTTTTCCCTGAGCAAGGAGGGAATAATTTAGAAATTAACGTGAAAAACAGACGTGGTTCCTGGGATATCCTTAATGGATCTTGGAGAATCAAGCAGGAAGATAACGACTATACAATTCCATACGTAAGTTATGCATCTGTTTTAGAACTCGGAATTAATCATGGCAGAGTACCCGATAATGCTTCATATGCCTATATGGTTGTGCCTACCATAAGTGAGTCTGGTTTTGTTGAGTTAGTTGAAAACAATCCAATTGAAATATTATCGAATAGTGATTCAGTGCAGGTTGTCTACCATAAAACTAAACAGCAGTTTGGTATCGTATTTACAAAAGCTTGTAAATGTGAGGTTATGCCTAATCTGTCATTAGAAGCCGATTGCCCGCTTATTATGTTTGCACAATTAACCGATGATGAGGAGTATGATTTTTGGATAGCTGATCCGTTGCAGAACCAACTTTTTACCAATCTGGTATTTACAATGACTCTGAAGTCAGGTGAAACAAAGAAAGTTCAGCGCGTGGTTAAATTCCCCGATGGCATTAATGTCGGGCAGGCAGTGAGAAGTACAACCGGAGATGTATGGATGAACTCTGAACCGATTAAGGATGATGAAGAAAATTCTAACAATACAGAGAATCAGGAAGGTGAAGCAGAGGGAGCTGAGCAAGAAGATACTGATAGTGAAAAAAGCAGTGGAGTAAAGCAATTTAGCGTTTCACCAACAGTTTTGAAATCAGGTTCAGTCATTAATATTTTGTATAACAATGCACCGGCTGGTTCGTGTATGGTGAATATATACTCATTGCAGGGACAGTTAATAAAACAGCAAAAAAGGCTGATCAATAAAGGGGATGGTCAATTTACTATTTCAATGCCCCGAATAGCTAAAGGAGTGTATTTAGTCAAAGTGACGCAAGGAGATGTAGTTGAGTCAGTAAGAATTGTAATGAACTAATTAATATAGCAATTATCATTTTTGTTATGAAAAATATACAAGCAAGAAGGTTTAGGTTGTTTGTTCTGATGGTGTTTTGTGCATTAACTTTTTACAATTGTGAAAAGGAATTTGATAAATATTATTCAGAAGGACCAAACGATATTGGGCCGCCAATAATTGAACGACTAGATGAAATACCTGAATTTTCGAAGTTTCATGATTTAGTAGTGAAGGTTCAAATGGAAGAATTCTTCCGAAAAGGACCTGT